>CAKMZM010000035.1:15039-18914 GCA_929200365.1 uncultured Flavobacteriaceae bacterium
TCTACGTTTTCAAAAACGGTAAGTTCATCAATCAAATTAAAGCTCTGAAATACAAATCCAAGATTTCCTTTTCTAATTTTGGTACGTTGATTTTCTTTTAATCCTCCTACTTCCTGACCATTAAAGTGATAATACCCTTCATTAGGGTTATCCAACATACCAATGATATTGAGTAAAGTAGATTTTCCACAACCTGAAGGCCCCATTATAGCTACAAATTCTCCTGCTTCAACTTTTAGATTTACATTATTTAATGCCAGAGTTTCGACCTCCTCGGTTCTAAAACTCTTTTTTAAGTTCTCTATCTGTATCATTTTTTGATTGATTTTATTCTATTTTAAAACTATTTTTTCGGCATCTCCAAAGCTATCATAGTTTGAAGTAATCACTTTTTCTCCTGCTTCTAATCCTTCGAGTAATTCGTAATATCGCGAATTCTGTTTTCCTATACGTATAGGTCTTTTCCATGCTATTTCGCCCGAAGCATCTACAACAAAAATCCATTGCCCTCCTGTACTCTGGAAAAAACTCCCTCTGGGTAACAGAAGTGCATCATTTGATGCTCCCAGTTGTAATTTTATATTATAGCTCTGCCCGGTTCGTATGGTTTCGGGTTTTTGATCTGCAAAAACCAGGTCTACTTTAAACTTACCGTTACGCACCTCGGGATATACTTTACGAAGGCGAAGTTGATATTCTTTACCATTACGATCTAACACTGCGGTTAAATCTCTTTTTACTCGATCAATATAATGCTCGTCTATCGTTGCTTCTATTTTATAATCTGTTAACACGTTTATCTGCCCTATACGTTGTCCTTGCTGAATATTTTGACCTATTTCTGCATCCAAAAATCCTAATTGGCCATCGGCAGGAGCTCTTACATTTAGATGGTCGAGACGTTCATATACCATAGAAAGTGTTTTTTGCATACGTTCAAGATCAGTATCTAATCCCGATAAAGAAGTAGCTCGAAGAGACTTATCCTGTTCTGTTTGTAACTTAATTATTTCATATCTTTTTTTGGATAGCTCATAGTTTTCTTTTGAAGTCAGATATTCTTCACGAGAAATCAATTCATCTTCAAACAAAGCCTTACTCTGTTCATAATTTCGCTGTAATTTTTGTAATTCATATTTTGAGCTTACCAAATCTTTTTGACCTTCTACCTGCCTGGAATCAAAAGTCAGCTTTGTCGAACGAAGGTCATTCTGTTTCAATGCTAAATTACTTTCACTAGCCAAAATCTGTTCATAAAGCGCACTGTTTTCTAATTTTAATATAATATCGCCTTTTTTTACCATGGCTCCTTCTTCGATGAGTTTTTCGGTTACTCTGCCTCCTTCATAAGCATCCATATAAATTGTACTTATTGGGGCTACTGCACCATTAATGGTAATATAATCATCAAATTTGCCGAAAGAAACTTCTGCTATAGACAGTTTTTCTTTTTCTGTTCTAAATGTAGCTGCCGAGTTTCCGAATACCATTTTCCAACCTACAAGAAACAATACTATACCTATAGCAATGTATCCATAATGTTTAGGTCTTAATCCTTTTTTCTTTTCAATTTTTATATCCATTTTATTGTACTCTATTTATATTAAAAACAGGTAATCCGTTATAAAAATCCAATGTGCTTTCGTTTACTTTTAAACGTAATTGTACCTGTAGGTTTTCGTTTTGTGAATTGGCTAATAAGTTTTTAGACTGGTTGAGTTCTATGGTACTTATCAATCCTTTTTCATATTTCTTTTGGGCGATCTTAAAACTTAAAACCTGTGCGTTCATTTTTTGCGAACTCTGTTGGTATTCTGTTCGTAGTGCATCTGCTTCCTGAACAAGTTGTTGTATTAATTTAAACAATTCTTGTTTTTGAATATCAAAATTATTGTCTGCTCTCATCATCTCTACCTTTTGTTGTTTTACGCGTGAACGATTTGACCATCCATTACTAATAGGAATATTAAGTGAAACTCCAACATACTTCGAGACATTGTCTTTAATCTGATTGTTAAAAGAGATTACTCTTCCTGTATTCTCGTTAACATTGGTTTCATAATATCCTGTTTGATATCCCGCAAAAAAAGCCAGAGAGGGGTACAAGCCCCCTCTGGCTATGGCTAATTGCTTTTTGGCTGCTTTTGCTCTTAACTCTTGTGCTTTTATAATAGGAACAAAAGTTGTGGCTTTACTGTAAATAGAATCTCTATTTGCTTTAAAAACATCCACATTGTCATTAGCTTCTATAGGAGAAGATTGAATAGAAATGGTAGTAGCATCTTCTAAGTTCATTTCTTGTATGAGTTTAAGTTTTGCTGCTGCTACATTATTTTCATTTTGGGTAACCAATAATTGATCAGCTAATAATACAGATTCTGCTTCATACAAATCAGCCTTTGCTTTTTGGCCTAGTTCTACTTGTCTTTTTACGAGTGTATAATTCGTATCAGATACTTCTTCTTGTTCTTTAGAAATGGTTAAAAGTCCTTCCATAAACTGAATATCATAAAAAGCAGACATTACTCTAAATGCCAATAGATATTTTTGATGCAATACTTCTTCATTTGTTGCTTTATGCAAAAATTTTGAAGCTTTGATCGTATTTATTTTTTGAAAACCTCTAAACAAATCTATCTCTGCATTTAACCTATAATTATTTGAGAAAAAATCAGTGTTTACAATATTGTTATTATTGGGATCTACCGATCTTCCGTATCGAATATTATAATCTGAAGATGCATTGATATTTGGCAATAAATTTCTTACCGACTGCCGATATGTTTCCTTGTTAGCATCCTGATTGTATTTAAAATCCTTGAGCTGTAAATTATGACCTATAGCATAGGCTACACAGTCATCTAATGACCATGATTCTTGAGAATACATCGTATTTGATATCAAGATCAAGAGAAGGAATAAGATTTTGTTTTTAAAATTTATCATTTATAAACTCTTAAATAACGTTTTGATGCCAAACCATAACCTAATGCCGTGCCAAAAACATAAAACACTATTTATCAGTAAATTACATAAAAAATTGTTATTATAGAATTTTGAAAATGTAAAATTTTTATACAAATAGTGTCAAATAATTTTACACCTCTATGGGAAGCCTGTCTCAAATTTGTAGTTTTACTATATTAACTTAAATAATAAATGATGCAGGATGGAAAAATTTTAATTATTGATGACAATAAGAGCGTCTTAAGTGCATTAGAAATTTTATTGCAGTTTGAGTACAAATACATTGAAACGATTTCTAATCCGAATCAGATTTCTTCATTACAAAATTTAAGTGATTTTGATATTGTGGCATTAGACATGAATTTTTCTGCAGGTGTTAATACGGGAAATGAAGGTTTATTCTGGCTTAGAGAAATAAAGAAAAAAGCTCCTCATACTTCGGTAATTATGATGACAGCTTATGGTGCTGTCGATCTTGCTGTAAAGGCATTAAAAGAAGGGGCTACCGATTTTGTATTAAAACCCTGGAATAATGAGAAATTACTGGCAACCATAAAGTCTGCTTTTTTACTTCGTAAATCCAGAAAAGAAGTACAAGAACTAAAGCAGAAAGAAAACCACCTAAAACAGGTTATCAATCAAGACAGCAACTATATTATTGGTAACTCTAAAGCACTAACTGCTGTCTTAAAACTAGTTAGAAAAGTGGCAAAAACAGATGTTAATGTTTTAATCACTGGTGAAAACGGAACAGGAAAAGAATTAATAGCCCGAGAATTGCATAGGATGTCTCCCCGAAAAAACGAAATTTTTATTGGAGTAGATATGGGTTCGATATCAGAAACATTATTTGAAAGTGAACTTTTTGGTCATACCAAAGGTGCTTTTACAGATGCCAAAGAAGATCG
>CAKMZM010000035.1:19014-23152 GCA_929200365.1 uncultured Flavobacteriaceae bacterium
AAAGTGAACTTTTTGGTCATACCAAAGGTGCTTTTACAGATGCCAAAGAAGATCGCGCAGGAAAATTTGAAGCAGCAAATAACGGTTCTTTGTTTCTTGACGAAATCGGGAACTTATCGCTACAAACACAAGCCAAACTATTATCTGCAATACAAAACAGAACGGTTGTAAGGGTTGGTTCTAATAAACCTATCCCTGTAAACATACGCTTGGTTTGTGCTACCAATTGCAACCTTAATCAGATGGTAGATGAGGGTATTTTTCGCGAAGATTTATTGTATAGGATAAATACGATTCATATTGAAGTACCCCCGCTACGAGAACGAGATAATGACATCCTGATACTTGCAGACTTTTATTTAAAAAAATTCGCAACAAAATATGGTAAACCATCACTTAGAATAAATACTACTGCCGAAGAAAAACTAATGGAATATCGCTGGCCGGGAAATGTAAGAGAGTTACAACACACTATAGAAAGAGCAGTAATTTTGTGCGAAGGAAATGTATTGAAACCAACAGATTTTTTATTGAGTAATAACTCTGGAATTTCTTTGGATAAAGGCCCCGAGACTCTAGATGAAATGGAACGACTCATGATTGCCAAAGCACTTGACAAACATAATGGAAACTATAGTGCTGCTGCAAATCAACTTGGTATTTCGAGACAGACTTTATATAACAAAATAAAAAAATCAGAACGTTAATGATAAGTCGAAGTCTCTATACACAACTCATTCTAAGAGTAATAATACTTTCGCTAACAGCATTACTCCTGGCTTTCGTTTTTTTTAAGGAACTATATATTTTATCCTTTCTTCTTCTGTTATTTCTTTCATTACAATCTGTATTTTTGATCAAGTACCTAAATTACAATAATCGAAAGATTGCTTATTTTTTTAATGCTATTAAAAACGAAGATTTCACTCTTCGATTTCCGGAAAAAGGAGGGCCAAAATCATTTAACGAATTAAATCAGAGTCTTAATAGTCTTAATGATGTAATTCGAAAAGTACACTTAAAAAACCAGACACAGGAGCAATATTATCAGGAAATACTAAAACAAGCTGAAATCGGTATTTTGACATTTAATCATAAAGGACATATTCTTTTTAATAATCCAAAAGTTGAAAAACTACTCAATCATACACCTCTAAACCATATAAAACAACTAGCCCAGGTTGATAAAAGTTTATATGAACTATTTAATACCATTAAACCATTTGAACGAAAACTTTTTCAACTCACCAACGAGCGAGAGACGATACAGTTGTCTATTAAATCTTCAGAAATAGTATTAAATAATGAAATTTTAAGATTAATAACTATACAAGATATCCATAACGAACTAGATGAAAAAGAAACCGATTCGTGGATAAAACTCATTAGAGTTTTGACTCATGAAATTATGAATTCTGTTACTCCCATTACTTCAATATCAGAATCTATTTTGGGGTATTATAAGGATAAAAGTGGGATCATACCAGTTACTGCAATTGATGAAAATAAAATCCATAATACTGCAAAAGGATTAGAGGTAATCAAAAATCAGGGAAATGATTTAATGAGTTTTGTGCAATCGTATCGTAGTTTATTAAATGTACCTGTACCCGACAAGAAAATAATTAAAGTAAATGAGTTATTAGAAAAGGTAAAAGTTTTAATAAGCCAGGAGATTGATTTTAATGTCATCTCTTTTGACATTCTAAATACTACAGAAGATCTCGAAATTTATGCAGACGAAAAGCTAATTACTCAGATATTGCTAAACCTTTGTAAAAATGCAATTCAAGCTTTAAAAGATACCGAAAAAGCAACTCTTATGTTTATTGTTGGAATTACTACTGAAGGAAAAAAATATATAACAGTTAAAGACAATGGTCCAGGCATACATCCTGATATCATGAGCCAGATATTTATACCTTTTTATACCACAAAAAACGAAGGTACAGGTATAGGCTTAAGTCTTTCTAAACAAATTATGCATCTGCATGGAGGTAGTCTAACGGTTCATTCTATACCTAATAAGGAGACATCTTTTTCATTACTTTTTGAGTAATATTATTTATTTTACCGTATCAAGTTTTAATGTTTTAAGTAAAGCATCAAAGTAGTAATCTTCCTGATCTGGTATGATTACTACTTTATACGCTGTGTTTTTTATAATATAATGTGAAGAGGTCTCGGGGTCTAATATTTTAGAATGACGATCTTTTGAATATAGTCATTAATCAAAAGTACCTCATCGTAACTTATCTCTCTGCAATATGTAGGTTTATCATTTTTATAAACTAGGTAATCATTCCTAAAACTAAGAGATTTTTTATCTCCTGTATGGCTGTTAAACTCAAAAGTAAAATCTTTAGATGCAAATATTTTATTAATATTTTCTACCGTTGGCTCTACACTACGAGCACAACTCACAATGAAAATAATAACAAAAATCATCTTTATTCTATGCATCATCTATAAAAAGAAACAAGATAAAAGATATATTATTATCTCCATATCTTATTTTGAAGCAAATCGCTTTATAGAACTTTCAAAATCAATATCCTCTAGGTTACTAATCAATAATCCAATTCCTCCGGATTTTGATGCAACAATATACTCGGTCTGAAATTTTCTTTCCTTTTTGTATGCTTTCAGATATTTGAGCTTAACTACTTTTGAAGTTGGAGTAAAGAAAAACCGACCGTGAATTCTTTTATATTTTACTTCCTGAATATTTGATTCATCTTGCAGTTGATCATTAAGTGCAGCTACAACTCTAGCTGCTCTATGTTCATCAAACTGATAAAAATCACAGATATAGATAAATACATAATTTTCTACATTATTTTCATCGACAAATAATTCGAAATCTACTTTTTTATCTTCTATTTTTTTCAACTCTTGTAAAGCTACTTTTTTAAATTTAGGCTTGTTTTCAAGAGAATCTAGTCTGTTTTTAAATTCTTCTGGTGATGTTTTTGAATAATCACTTGTAAGCACAATAGTATTATTCTTAAATTCGATTGTGTTTTTTGAAAATCTAGAAAACTTAGATTCCTTAGGTAACAATTCGCATCCTACAATAAGGATTACAATTAGCAATAGTAGAATTTTTTTCATAGGGGATATGTGTTAATTAATCTAACATTATAATAGGTAAGCTCTAAATGATTGTTTTGCAATTTAGTAAAAAAAAAACAAATTACTGCAATTCAGCAGAATTATTATGCTTTTTAACCGATTTTAATATATAGTATTGTCATTTAAGTAGGTATTATATGGCAATATATGCATTGTGAAAGATTAATGATCACATGCTTTACTCTAAATTAGATATAAATTTTTCTACATTAAAATTAACATCATCTTCCCCTTGTTGATCAAAAGGGTTTTCTAAATGAGATTGAATATTATCCAAAAACTACCAGAATAACACTATACAAAATTGGCATTGCAAATTCTAACCCTACAGCATATTCTTTTGCTTTATAAGCAAAGTATGGACCATATAATATTGGAAGAATAACGATAAAAATATTGCTATACGTTCTTAGTGTTCTAGGGGTGCGATATTGATAGATATGCTTAATTTTTTCGAAAGAAATCATCATTTTACTTAAAAACTGATTTGAACGTGAAGCTTCTCCTGATGGCAATCTGTGCTTTCTCATTTCTTTTATGAAAGAAGATAGTTCGGTAAAATTTCTGTATACCACCTTTTCATGGTTTTCTAGTTCGGTTACGGGTTTTGTAAACATCTGCTTACAGGCATTCAATAATCCTCTAAATGAATTTTTAAATCTTCTTTAAGAGTTATCGGAGGGTTTTCTAGCCAGTGAAGTTGCAAAATACAAAGCTCTACCATGCGCTTTGATACTACCATATTCATCCAATGCAATTTCTCTACGTTTATATGCACCTCCAATAGAAAAAACAATTGGAAAAACGATTGCGGTAGCAATTAAAGTTAATGGAAAACTAGCTGTAAAATCAAAATATCTACATCCATAGCTAGATATCAGAGAGAGAAAGGTAATAATAAATGTCTTATCTATTAATAATAAGACCTATCCTTCTAATATTTTCAACATAAATATTGTAAATGGTATTATGCCCAATCTACTGGGTTTATTAGTGCTTCTAT
>CAKMZM010000036.1:0-12057 GCA_929200365.1 uncultured Flavobacteriaceae bacterium
TATAAAGTTCTTGTAGTTCTTGTTTTTCCATCTGCTATATTACCTATCATATGTGTTTTTCCAACACCTGATTGTTCAACAACACGATCAGTACCATCGTTACTAAAAATAACTCTGGTAAAGGGATATCCTTCTGCATCTGGTATTCTTTTATCTGCATTGGCGCCAGAATAGTATTCAAAAGCACCCGTAGCATCTATCATTGCTGGAGCGTTATAATTATCCTCTTCATCAAAATCCTTAGCTTTGTATAGACTTTTACTCGTCTGTACAAAACCTTCTTTATAATTACTTATCTTTTCTCCAACAATTGGTACTGGTAATGTATTTATAGTAGGTCTTCCCGAATTATCCAAAATTGTCTGTGTGATTACCTTATAATCTTTTGAGGGTATATATCGTTGTGTTTGTTTCACTTGATTTAAAGAAGTGGCATAGGTCACTTGCTCACTTACTTTATTATTTTCGGTAAAAACTCTACTGTACTGGTAATTTTTTTGATCGTCGACATCTGTAAAAAAGAATACTTGATTAGAGCTAGTTGAAGATGTAAATACACACGAAGTACATGCTGTATAATCCAAAGCATTCCAACTCCCCCAGTTTTTATGATTACCTATTCCATTTTCGTAATACGTTCCTATTGGTCTAACTCGCCATGCATAATATCCTTGTCCTTCTCCCATCGTGAGATCGATAGAAGTTGTTGATCCATCGACATGTAGTGATAATGCCTTATCCCAATCAATAGCTGTAGTTATTGTTCTTTGATCAGATGATGTTGCTGAATCTGTGTTATACAATCTAATAATCTGAAATTCGTACCCTGGAGCATTACAACTATCTGCCCAATTAAATACTATTGCTTTGCTATTGGCTACAGCTGTTTTTGTTAAATTACTTACCGTGTTTGCGCTTACATCGATACCATAATTCATTTCATAATTTAGCCCAACATTTAGTACTGTTCCTGTACTAATCGTAACTGCAGTATTCGTAAGATTACTAATGGTAGCACTAACACCATTAATTTTATTTCCTAGATAAGAGAGTCCTGTACTATTATTAGCAGTATCTATATATTGGTTAAGATCGAGAAAAACGACACTTTCTGGTTTGTTATTATTCAATTCAACTTTAAATGATATTGCTGGATCAATATCTGGGTTGTCTGTAAGGACTTTTATTTCGAGATCCATTCCTATCTCAAATGGGACTCCGAAATTATCATATCCAAATTCGTAATTTTCTCCCAGGTCAATTTTGACCCATACTTTTCCTTCATTAACATTAAAATTAGAACACGGCGTAATAAAACTTAAACTACCCGAAGTTGATTCTCCTGCGCTGGGAATACTTAACATAACATTATCTATATATACCCCTTTGTCTTGTGAAAACAATGTACTTCCAGTTAGAAAAAGTAAAAAGATGATTCTTGTGAGTGACCAATTAGTTTTCATCTGTAAATTTTGTTTTTAAAGTTATCCGATAGGATTGATATACTAAAAAATGGTATTTCATTTCGGTGATTTTTTAGTGTACAAAACATCATTTATTCTTTCTGTTATCTATAATTTCAAAATTCTTGTAAACTCCCTTTAGTTCTGTTCCATTAAAAATGTACTCTAAAGGTTTTTTGATTTTTTTAGAGCTCTTGTAGTCAATAATCTCATAGTGCACGATCTGCTTTTTGATCTTACTTTTTTCATTAAATCGATTTTCGACTTTTGTAACTCGTTTTTTATTCACATCATATTCTAAAACCTGTCGTATTAATCCTGATTTTTTTTCAAAATCTTTATTGGGCATTATGGTAATATGCTGTTTACTACCATTAGTTGCACAATCAATCGTGCTTATTGATTTTAAAAGTGTTCTCTCTATTTCTAAAAATTTTTGTTGTGCATTATTATCTGTAAATAATCTTGGGTCAGAATCATTCCAGTATATCTTTCCTATTTTGGGTAAGACCACAAACATTTCCTTATCATCTCCATATATTTTCATGTTTTCATCATCCATAAAGATTTTATATTCTGAGATAAGCATTTCACTTTTGGTTGAAGAAACAGGAAGATTATGCTTTCTAAAAAAAGTTGTATTGGTACTATATTTCATATAATACACCTGTCCTTTTTTTGGAGATATTACTTCCTGCATACCGTCCAGATATTCTAAAATTCTATCTCTGCATTTACTTGAGGTTTCATTTTGAGCATATCCACTAAAATGAAAACAACAATATGCAATCAGGGCTATTACTTTAAATTCTTTCACGGCTTTCTTTTGGTAAATTATATTGTGTTTCTGTTATTATCTTTAATCCTTTTTCTGTCTCGATTAGTTTACGAATCAATTGTCCTTCTCCATTATACTGATAGTACAATCCAAAATGTTGATCATCAAATAAGGTTAGTAATCGAAGTGATTTTACATCATACACATAGCACGTTGTTTGTGCTTCTTTAGGATTAAATTTGATATCATCTATATACACTTGTGGGTTTTCAAAACTTAGGCTTACCGAAACTGTCTGACCAGAAACAAAAGATTGTGGTGTTATGTAGGTTCTGTATAAGGACCACTCTCCTGTTTTTGCCATAAACTCTGGAATTAATGTATTACCATTGATTTGAATCTGTGGATTAATCAGTTTTTCATCAGATTTTGCCCAAAATTTTAACCAGCCCCCAGTAGTTGATAATAAGTTTTTGGCGGTAACATTTTTTAGTAAACTCTCGCCAGATACAATTTGTTTTGAATATATTCCTGAGTGTGCTATACCTGTTACCAAGCCTGTTTCGACACCTACTTTATCTTCAAAATGCTCAAAATACATTTCTTCATAGGTAGAGTTTTTAGCAATCATAGTTGGAAGCGTAAAGTTATATCCGTACTTAGAAGCGCTATATATCCCTAAAACATCCTGTTCTTCTACTGCTGCTCCATTAGGTGAATACTTGGTTACTCCTGTGAGTTTTACCCATTTTTCGTCCTGTGAATTTGCATTATAATTAAACGGAGTAAAGTTTTCTACAATACCACCTTCATAAATTTTTCCAGAATTTGTATTACGATCTGATGATTTCTTTACGTCTCCTTTAAATGCATAATTTTCATGCATTCTATATACCGATGGATTTCCTAAGGATCCATATTCGGTACTTACACTTTGATTGTTTATCCACTCAGAAACTCCCGCCAATACATTATAAGTACTTGCTCCTGCAGATATAATTTTATCAGGTTTAATACTCCAAGTGCCATTATCATTAATTGGGTTAGCATCTGCTCCATACGTTACAAACTGCCCTGAGCTAGCTAGTAATTGATTGGTATTACTTGATATATTTGATTTCTGCCCCATTTTATCGTAGTTCCAATGTGCAGGAATATTGAGGTTATAAATAGATCCATCATGTTTTTGGTTTGCTACAGCTAAATCAATACCATGATATGCATCGTATGTTTTTGTTAAAACAGAGCGTCCTGTAGCATAATCGAATGCAAGATTTTCTGTGGTAGATGCGATATTATCGGTATATGAAACTATCTTTTTTTGAATTGCTGGATACTTAATAACCTTTGATGTAGCGTATTTGGTTAATAGTTGTTCTTTATATCTAAATACTAAGTCAAATGACACAAATATAGGTGGTGGTAGCGCTAGCCCAACACTTACATCAATTTCAAATTCAAAATCTAAATCTTGATTTTCAATACTATATCGTTCTTGAGTAACATCCATTTCTTTACCTGGTACATCCCAAACATAAGAACCTGAATCCTGCCCATCAAATCCTGTAAATAGTTTTACTTTCTCCCCTGGTTCATAGTAATAAAAATCCTGCCCCGAAGATATATAGCTTGTATTTCCAGAAGCATAGCTACCTCCGTATGTTCTTACCGATTTAGGAACACCATGCATCCCATTTTGTATAAATCTAAATCCTTGAGAAGCCCAGGCTTTATCATAACCATAAGAAAAAAAAGGGGTAGGAAGGTTAAATTTATCATGATGCATATTATCCTGAAGTACAGAGTAAGAAACACCACGTTCGGGATATTCATTAGCAAAATCAAACTTTCTTTCATTTCCTTCATACGATTTATAATCGTATAACTTATCGTATGGATAATCTTTACATGTATAAAATTCATGAACAGTATATCCTGTACCTGTTTTACCAGTATGAATATTCTCTACAACTACTCTTGAGTGACTTACCGAAGCAGCAGGAAGCAATGATTCTCCTATTGGTCCTTCGGTTTGTTCTTTGTCTTTACCCGCTATTAATCTATTAATCCAGGACTGATTCTTTTTAGGAAGAAACCCTACCAAAGGATTTTCTTCTCTCATTTCTTGTGGTTCATTAGTAGCAACACCACTAGATCTTCCATCTTCTAGTTCATATTTATAAATTTGGCCATAGGTAGCTTCATCTCCAGATTCTATACCTTTATCATACATCAAAACTTTTTTAACCCGAACTCCTCCTCCACGTTTTGCTTTATTGATAGGTATTTTAAGATAAGATAAACTAGGGTTCAATTTTTTACAAGTTTCATCTCTATCAGGAAATGAAACATTGATCCCTCTGTTTGCTAATTTTTTTATTCCTTTCTGTGCATATTTTAATGTCTTGATAGCTTTTATCAAATCTGTACTACCAATATCTCCATTACAGTCTAAAAGTCTGGCTGCAATTGCATCTTCATATTCTTTTTCTATTTTACCCTCACAACCTGCAGAATATTTACCCCATCTTTGTGTGACATAATAATCATGACAAGCTTGTCTAGGTACTAGTCTATAGTTTGAATCTTCTTGAGACTCTTCTGTGAATGTATTTCCTGAATATTTTGTATGATTCTTTCTATTTTTAGATTTTACTGTAATAGAAATTGAGCTTCCATTACAAGTAATTTTTGAGATCTTTGCATATCCTGTTATATACTCTGATTGACATCCTAACAAATCGGGATTATTATCTTCTAATGCATATAATAGTTTAAAATATATCCTTTTACGAACATCAATTTCATTGCCCCCATCAGGTTTTCCTCCTAGGAAATACTCATTAATTTTTTCACACAACCCATCAGAATATCCGCCAATATCAGATAAATCTAAAGTATATGTAGGGTTATCATATGTGTTTGAAGCACTTGACAATCGTACCATTGCCATAGCATCTCTATCTTGAACATACGAATAATCTTTACTTTCGTATTCTACCAAAATTTCTCCTCCAGATGGTAGTACTATTTGTTTTAACTGCCATGCAGCGGGGTCAAATTGCTTTTGTGGAATATCTCCCTGATATGGCCATGTAATTAAATTAAGATGTCTATTTTCTGCACTATTTGCATTACCTCTTACATTAAATTGATTATATCCCCATGCATCCAAAAGATGTGAACCGTAATCTGGGTTTTGAGCAGATAGTGAATATTGAACATCCATTTGATGATTAGATGTATACTGATATCCAAACTTATATGAGCTTATTCTGGAGTCTACGACTCCTTCAAATTCTGACCATACTTTTTTAAGTGTTAATTTTCCACTATTTACAGAGGTTTTGTTATTAGGGTAATTTCCATTTTTATTATTCGGTAAGTTTTGAACTAATGAATAATCATACTGAAAATTAGTTACCTGCAATGGCACATCTGGTCTTGCTTTAGAAAACAATACTATTTTTTCAAGATATTCTAATTCATCTGTTCCTTTTGCCGTTGCACTTTTAGAAGAAGGATCTTCTTCTGTTGTTAAATCCTGAGCGGCCAGACCATCTAATCTTTCTGTTTGTGATCCTTGCAAATAACTTGCCCCTGATCCAGTAACTCCAAATCTAGCAGCATTAGATGTATTGGTAACAAAATAAGCTACATGAGTTTTTGTTTCGACTTTTTTAAGAAAAAACACTTCTTTCTCTCCTGTAGTGACAAAACCCGCATCGTCTTTAACATCAGAAATCGAATTTTTATTATAGAAAAGACCATTGTAAGGAGTTCTCCAGCGATACCATTTTCCTTTTTCACTCGCCTCTCCATATTTTTTATGGTACTCAAACGATGTCCATCCTCCAAAATCACTGTCATCTACCCCTGCAGTACCAAGATCAATATAATCTGGAGTAGTAATGACTTTTAATAACGATATATTTTCATGTGGTAGAGCTCTTACCTCTCCGGTTACTCTATCTTGTTTACAAACATCTACTTTATAATCATTAGATAAATAGGTAGTTGTATATGCTAAATGATTTTTTTCTATGTTATCAATTTCATCAATCCCAAAAGAAAGATTTGATGTATTTCTAACCATTACTGGCTGTGAATACCCATATTTAACTCCTGCTTCATTAAATATTTCGTATCCTCCTGCATCTAATTTTTTGATATGTGATGATGTATTGATTTTTGAGTCAATAGCTGAGTCTAAAAAAGCCTTTCCTCCATCCTTAACAGCATCACTTATTCCTTTTACCCCTGAGAAGTTAGGATTTGCACCCAATTCTACATTTGCAATATCGTTATTAGCAAAATTTACTTTACCCCCCATATCTCCATAAAATCTGTATTTTAGATTACTATGTGATCCAGTTCCAGGAAAATACTCCATTTCTGATTTACTTCTTCCAAAAGAAAGGTTTACTCCTACTCCAACATTGGCACCTATCATTCCTTCTATACCTACACCATAGGTTTTTATTTTATTTTTTACATTTTCATCATTACTAAAGGTTCTAGGACCATCTGCAAATGCACGAAATCCGCCAGATAAACCTTCTCCAGATAGAGAGTGATTATCGGGTGTACTAAAAGGAATACCAATGAAGAAATCTCGTCTATCAAAAAGCTGAGCTTTTTCTGTAAAGTAATCAGATTTAGCACTTGAGCCATTCATATATCCCGAAGCATTCAAGACGCGATGCGCTATAGAATGATTTATAGAAAATGAACCAATATATCCTCCCTCAAATCCAACAGGTGCAGTACTTATATTAACTTGTCCTCCATAACTTAAATTCACATTCATTCCTTTAAGTTTTGTTAAAGAAACCGATTGCCCAACATCGGTAAATGTTTGTAATCCAAAGGTAGATGCTACATTAAGTGAAGTTGATCCTATACCTTTTGGCTTAGCATTAACTTTTACTGACATTTTCTTTTTGGCATTTTTATCAGCATCATTTTTTTCTGCCTTCTTTTTTGTTTCAGTCTTTTTATTATTCTTATCACCACCTCCATTATTACTTAAAAGAGCGTAAGGATTAATTGCTGCACTAAACGTGACTCCTGTAGCTGATCGATTAAGAGATAAACTAGCAAAACTTTTAGACAATCCTATGGATGTAGTTCTCGAAACTCCTTGATAATTATTATATCGCACATAATCAGAAACTCCTATTTTTAAACCTGCACTGAAAATCTCAACATTTCCTTTTACGGTACCCGACATTGTCCAGTTTGGTCTAGTTTTATTATACACATCTATTGGTGTATTGTTATATTCATCGGGATAGCCTCGAACACTTGTGTTTATTGCTCCAGGATTTAAAGTCCAGCCATGCCCAACCCACGAAGATTCTTCTTCTGATGAAGTTCCACTGTGATAAGATAATGACATTGCATATCCTCCTCCATCAGGTCCAGGAATTTGAATTACAGGTAGATTATACGTAAAATTACCCGATAACGGATCTACCAGATTTGTAGTTGCTACGGGTTCAAAACTCGAAAACTCTGGTGAGCCTGGTCCTGATGTTAACGCATATAATGAACCTACTGATGGTACAAAAATTCCAATCAACATATCACATAGCAAAAAGTATGTGATGATCTTAATATTTTTCTTACGTATTGAAATCATAAGTGCTCTTAATTAAAAGTTTAAATTTGGTAGATTATTTATTTTTTCGTTTTCAAAAACAAAATGACTTATTCCTGTATCCAAAAAAGTATCCTGAAATACAATGTCTAGTTGTTCTGAATTCAATATTTCTTTTTGATCGTCTGAAAACACCATATAAATTGACTTTTTATTAGCTATTTCATATGCATTTTCCATAGTGGTTAGAACAGGATTATATTTTTTACCAGAGTTTGTCTTTAAAACCAATACTTCTTTTATATTGAAACTTAAATCCCTTATTCTCTGACCATATTCACTAAGGTTAGCAACTTTATAATTGCTTACATTTACTGTCTCTTCATCATGACTTATGGTCAACAAAAAAGTTTTAGAGTTTTTAAACTTATCTACATATTTCTGAAAATCCTTCATATCGATTTTGTTGTCCTTTTTCATCTCATTAAAGGCTAGATACTCTGCTGGTAAATATTTCATTGATAACAAAAAACCATTAGCTTTCGTTTTTTTTATAAATCCATGATCTGGATCTCCTAACCACTTTAAAAGCTCTTTTTCACTATTAATTGAAGAGCTACAGCCCATAGCAATCAACAGAAAAACGTATATACTATTCTTTAATCCCTTCAACATATTCCTTATTTAATCCTTCTATAATATCTTGTGTTATATCTATCGCATCTGATGCATACATTATATTTCCAGAATTTGTAATTCCTTCTATCAAATCAATATCATGAGTTTCTGCATAGCGTTTCACATAATCATTAATCCTATTATATACGCCTTGTAGCAATTCTTCTTCCTGAGCTATCACTTTCTGTTCGATTGCCTTACCTAACTGAACCGTTTTGGCTTTAAGAACCTCTAGTTCTCCTTTCTTTACAATCCTTTCCTGATTTGATAATTCATCAGAAATAATTTCGAGCTCATTAGATTTGGATTCATACATACTTTTTTGCTTTTCGAACGTATTCTGCATCTCCTTGATTTTGATCTCGAACAAGTCCTGAGCTTCTTTAAAACCCTGATAGTTTTCTAAAACTGTTTGAGCATTTACGATTACATTTTTTTTGATATTATACTGTTGATAGCATAAATAAGCGATGACCAGCAGCATAAGTATTGTTATCAAAAAATGTATTTTGTTATTTATTTTCACCTTAATTTAATTTTATAAGTACTTATGAATTATTGTTTTTTAAAATGAACCATTTCCTGTTTGAGCAGATCCGGCCACCAGAAAATGTCCTTTAAAGGATTTATTCTGAATTTTCATGATAAACGTATAGGATCCTACTTCTGTTAATGTTGTATCTAAGACAAAACCATTAATGCTGGCACTTGGCTGAACAACGATATTACCATTTGAAGGAGAAAAAATCTCTACAGTAGCCCCAGTAAGATCAATACTGTTATTAACATTGATGGTTAATGGTACTGAAGAATCGTACTGTACTCCATTAATTAGATTTATTGTAAACGGTACAACTGGAGCATTTTTTTTATTCATGAAATATATTGTACTCCCTTCTATGCGATAAAACTCGGGCGAAAAATCCAGCCAATTACCTCCACTGGACACCTGTATATTCGAGATACCACTAGTATTTGCTATAAACCTTAGATGAAGTGCTCTTGCATTTTGAGAAGGTTTTACATTAATAAGAACCGTTTTATTCTCTCCAGTATTGGAGCCAAGGTTTACAAGTGTTTCACTATCTGCATTTCCACTTATCACTCCAGGTATTGTTGTACTACCCAATACAATATCAAACTCTGAATTTGGAAGATCTTTGGTATTTATTGTAACCTCAAGTTCATTTACCTCTGATGCAACCTCAAGAGTTATCGGATTACGAGTTAATGTAAGATTCGTTACTGTCTTATTGGTAGCAGTAAAATAATATACTCCAGCATCGGAATCTGTAGCGTTGGAGATGACCAAATCCTTATTGGTAGCTCCTTCGATAGCTGCATTATTTTTATACCATTGATAAACATTATTAGAACTTGTTAATGCTGTACTTGACAATGTTATTGATTGCCCTATTGTTACCAATCGTGTTTCTGCCTGATCTACCTTATTCTGAGTGTTATAAGTAAATAACTTTAAATTTTTTTTATAGGTAGGGAAATCTAATTCAAAATCACTAAAAACAAAGTCATTATGTTCAAACCTTAATTCATTAAGTACATCAGAGATAGTCAATACTGCAAGTTCTGATGGTATTTTACCTGACAAGTGATTCGAACTAATCTTTAGAATTGATAAATTAGATAAATTACCAAGTTCTCTAGGAATGCTTCCTGTTAATTCATTATTATATAAATGTACCGTTGTTAATTTTTTTAAGTTCCCTAATGTTGATGGAATTTCTCCAGTTAATTTATTCTCAAATAAATTTAAATTAATAAGGTTTAATAGATTACCTATTTCATATGGAATTGATTTAACTAACTCATTCTTATATAAGTTCAATGTAGTTAAGTTAAATAAGCGACCTATAGAAGATGGAATTTCTCCTCCAATAAGATTAGAACTCAAAATTAAAACCTTTAATGCAGACATATCGCCAATAGATATAGGAATAGGACCTATTATAGAATTTCGCTCTATATTAAATGTTTCTACATTCACTAAATTACCAATGGAATCTGGTAATGCTCCGGATAATTTATTAATAGAAAAACTAATCAGAGTTAGGTTTACTAAATCCCCAAAGGAAGTTGGGATTTTTCCTGTAAGCTCATTTCCTTCTAAATCTAGTTTCGTTACTTTACCATCTACTACAGTAACACCATACCAATTACAAACGGGAACTGTGGCAGACAACCAATTGGTATTATTAGTCCAATTAGCTCCATCTGTACTACTATATAAATCAATTAAAGCTTGCTTTTCTATGGCAGAAACCTTGCATGTATTTGCTGAGTTTATTGATACGGTTATTGGGTTACGAGTTAATGTTAACCCAGGAACTTTTTCATTTGTAACAGTGAAATGATATACTCCTGCATCGGAATCTGTAGCATTGGAGATAACCAAATTCTTATTTTTAGCTCCTTCGATAGGTATATCATTTTTATACCATTGATAGCTGTTGTTTGTACTCGTTAATGAAGTACTTGTCAAAGTAATGTCCTCATCAAGCATAACTGATAAAGTCTCTGTTTGATCAACTTTAGTCTGAGAAATATATTTAAAATTATCTCCTAATTTTGTTATATAAGTATCAACTACAGGTTCTAGGTCTGAAAACACAAAATTATTCCCATCTATTCTAAATAAATTAAAATTCATCAGTTCATTAAACTCAATAGGAATAGAACCTGTTAATTTATTCTTTCCAATAGTTAAAGACAATAAATTTTGCAACTTACCTAACTCTTTTGGGATACTTCCCGTAAGTATGTTATGAAACAAATCAAGTCGTTGTAATTTTACTAATTGCCCTAATTCTGGTGGAATACTACCTTCTAATCTATTACTTCCTAAGTAAAGAAATTTTAAATTTGTTAATTTCCCCAATTCTCGAGGGATACTTTCGGTAAGATTGTTATAATACAAAGTTAAGGTTTCAAGATTTTTTAATTGTCCTAATTCCTTAGGAATAGCTCCACTAATCTTAGTATTATATATATGTAATACTTGTAGATTTATTAATCCTCCTAATTCCTTAGGAATCATACCTGAAATCTCTTTATTACTATGCAAATACAATTTCTTTAAATTAACCAACAAGCCAATTTCTGAAGGAATATTTCCAGAGAGTTGATTATTAGCTAAGGATAAAACCTCTAGATGTACCAACTTATTTATAGCTATACCTGGGATCTCACCATTTAGATTATTGGATCCAACTTTAAGTTCCGTTACCTTACCATATGCTACAGTAATACCATACCAATCACTTACTAGAGAATTTGGGTCATTGATCAACCAAGGTTGATTTCCCTCTACTGTATTTTTCCAATTATTTCCATTAGTTGCATTATATAAATCTATTAATGCTTGACGTTCTATCGAAGAAACTTGAGCCTGTAAAGGAAATGTTAAAAATACTGTTAAGGCAAATGTAATATAATGACCAAAGTATGCTTTTATCTGCTTCATTTATTTTTTATTTTTAGTCAGTTAGTTTCTTTAATTTAAGGTGAAAAATAGTTTT
>CAKMZM010000036.1:12157-22223 GCA_929200365.1 uncultured Flavobacteriaceae bacterium
TTTTTTCTTCTTTAATGAAAAAGTTATTACATTAGTTATAGATATTTGTAATATTAAAATTCAATCAATTATAAAATAGTTCTGAATCTTCTATTAGTTGAAAATCTAAAACTTTCTTTACAATTTATTATTCTTATAGCTAAGTTTAGCTCTTAAATTATTTTTTACAGTACGAAAATAAGAGTATTGAGTACCATTTTTCGAGATCGGGTAATATTTTTTTTAGTAAGACAAAATAAAACATAAAAACTGCACCATAACATAGTTCTTCAAAGAATATGTAATACCATTTATAGTGCTATAAATCTGGCTATAAAAGAAAATTAACATTCATACAAAGAAGAGAAATTCAGCATAGTTATGATTAAGTTACAATTTTGAAGCATAGGCGCAAAAAAATGGATTTTATTACCATAAACTCAAAGTGTAAATAGTATAATCTTTCAATGAATAGTCCTTAAGATAAATCGAGGTTCCCGATAATATCGAAGCATGTTTAGCAAAAAGTGAGATTAGTTCAAATATCTATTTAAACATTGCTACGTAGTTTTTAAAAATAGAGTTTCACAAATAAAAGATCTATTATTTTTCTGTAGAAATTACTTTTTCAGTTTTCTTATAGTGCGCTTTGTTTCTCTTATAGGAAACTTCAGCTACACATTCTCAACTTCATACGAGGCACGGAATGCAATTTTGCACTATCATATCAGAACGATCGGGTTAAAATAATTAATTGCAAACAGAAGTAGATATAAGTGTTGTATTTGGATATAAAAAAATGAGATCGTCTAAAAATTACTTTTTAGACGATCTCATATAAATTTATTATCCCTGTAAAGCTTCACAACCAGGTGATTTTGTTGTTGACAAAACTATTTCCAAGTAGCTTTTTTAGCAGCTTTATATATTTTTTCTACATCTTTCAAAGAATAATTGGTCAAACTAAATCCTGTTGTCATTTTTATAGCTTCTCCTTTTTCATTCATTTTAACATAATTAAAATCATGATTAGTTTCTCCATCTTCGGTTGTTTTATATATAAATCCGTTTGATTCTTCCCTTATCAATTCAAACCCTACTTCTTCTTGACTTATCTCTTTTAAAAAAGCTACAGATTCTTCTAATGTTTCTCCAGAAGGCTCACTTTCCATACTTACTTCTAATTTAAATCCATCTTTTATTATGACCACACTTATTGTTTTTACACCTTCAATCTCTACTTCACCCATCATTCCATCTTCTACACTAGCTCCTTCTGGACCTTCAATAATTACGGGAATTTCTTTTTTTGATAAATCATAAGTAGTCAATGCTGAAGTTTTGGTGTCTGTTTCTTCTCCACCAGTTGATGTGTCAGTATTGTTATTACTATTTCTTCCACAAGAAACTAAACATAGAGAGAAAATAAAACAAATACTTGCTAGAGTACTTCTTTTCATAAATTTTGTTTTTAAATTATCATTAATTTTGAATATTCTTTCTTTTGAAAAGAATATAGTTGTAAACATAAGTCAATAACCAGAGTAATACATTGTCAAAAATAACTTTGTGACGAATACCTTAAAAACAGGGATGTTTTTTTAGAATATTGATTATTTAAGAGTGTATTTTAAATGAGTTCTATGATCTCATGTTCATGTAAATATATTAACTATTAAAAATGAAGATTTTCACTATTTCCGTGCTATGAATACAAACTTATATATCGCATTACTCCATTCTTATCTGGTATGGGAGAACCTAGTACAAAACCGTACAGCTTTTACTCAAAAAATAAATTCAATTCAAATAAAAAAACATGGGCTATCATTCATCAATAACACGCTATTAAACTCTAAAAATCAACACGACACAAACATATTTCATTATTTACCATGTACTTAGAGAATTTTGGTATAATCAAAATAGAAGACATTCAGCATTGGGAGGATTAACTATTAAAGAATTTGAAAAATTTAATCATTTAAAACAAGTCGCTTAAAAGCTGTTTAAATTTGTTCTAAAAAGGGTAGGAATTTCAATACTGTTATAGTATCTTTTTTAGGTAGTTCTTCTTAGTATTATTCATAGATAACTACATAAAATATATAAATTCTATCTTTTTAACAAAAAACTACAACACGATTATCAAATATCATAGTAATAAATTTTGGAAACTGTACAAAATAAAGAAATAATTATTTAGAAGAAATTACTTCTTTGGTTTTGCTATAATGCACTTTATTCCTCCAATATGAAATAGCTCCTAAGATCACAAGAAAAGCAATAGAATAATAGACCGCGTTAGGAGTAATTACTTTATCTCCGCTAGCATACGAATGTAATCCTTTGAGGTAGAAATTAACTCCAAAATATGTCATAAGAATGCTGTATATCGCAATAACAGAAGCCAGGTTAAACCACCATCTCCCTCTTAAACCAGGTACTAATCGCATATGAATTACAAAGGCATATATCATAATACTTACCAAAGCCCAAGTTTCTTTTGGATCCCATCCCCAATATCGCCCCCAACTCTCATTGGCCCACATTCCTCCCAGAAAATTACCAATTGTAAACATTATTAACCCTATAGTAATAGCCATTTCATTTACAATTGTAAGTTCTTTGATCGTTAAATCTATTTTTTTCTTATTAGACTTCGTTGTCAAAATCATTAATAATAACGATAGGATTCCTAAAATTGCTCCTACAAAAAATGGCCCATAACTACCTACAATTATAGACACATGTATAAGCACCCAATATGAGTCTAACACAGGTTGCAGATTAGCAATCGCAGGATCGGTCCAGTTTTGATGTGCAAAAACCAAGATAATTGCTGCCACAAAGGTAGTAGCTGCAATGGTAAGGTTACTTTTTTTCCCAAAAGCAAGACCTACGCCCACAGTTGTCCATGCTACATAGATCATAGATTCGTATGCATCACTCCAGGGAGCATGTCCTGAAACATACCAACGTATTATCAACCCCGCAGTATGCAAAATAAAAAGAAGAATAACTATCCCAATTGCACTATTAATTAACCATCTAATGATTTTAGAATCTTTAAATATTCGCGTAATCACAAAAATCATTAGTAACAAACCTATTAGTCCATAATATTGATATAGTGTTCTAAAAATATCATATTTATTCAATGCAATTTCTGCCTTGATTTTTTTATCAGTCGGTAATACTTCGCTTCCAAACTTTTTCTGAAAGCTTTTAATACTTTCAATATATTGATCAGGTTTACTATAATCCCCTGTTTTTCTTGCTTCTCGCAAAGACTGGCGATATATCGGAATAATCTGTCTGGTGTATACAGAATCCATCCCACTAAACTTAAATTCGTTTAATTCTGGCATAGAAACCCATTTGTTACCTTCATCTTCTGGAACTGGAAAAACTCTTAAAATACCTCCACCCAAAGCCTGATTAAGCAAATAAAATTTCTCATGAGTTTTAAGAAAATCTTTTTCAAACGGACTAGGAGTATTTGTACTACTTGCTTTTTCTAAATATGGAGCTAATTTATATGATCCGTCTGGTTCTACAAGATCAATTAGAGAGACTCTTCTTTCGGTTTTAGGAACCCCCAATATCTTACGTATGCTATCATTCCTATAATCAATTTCTATAATAGGCATACTGTACCAGATAAACGGATTTTCTACCATTGATACAAACACCTGGTCTGCATTCAAACCTTTGTAGGTATCTTTTTTACTAAGTTTACGCAATAACTCTGAAGAAAAAGTATTTACAGGCTTCATCCTTCCTCTTTCATCCTGAATAACTATACTACCAAACTTAGCTGCATGGGTAGCAGAGACAACATTAGCCAAAATAACCGAATCTAACTGCGCTTTGCCTGGCAATGATGGTAAATGATTTGTATGATGATCATCCTGAGACTGATCTTGTGCAAAAGAAAAAGCAGATATCATCAATGCCAAACATATAGTAAGGGCTTTCTTTTTTTTCTTCACTTTATTTAGCATTTGTTTCAAATCTCTAAAACGTGCTCCCTTAACAAACAATATCAATAGTAAACCTATATATAATAACGTATATCCTATATAGGTTATCCAGGTACCCCATTGATCGTGATTTACAGAAAGTATTGTTCCTTTTTCATCTGGATTAAAAGATGCCTGAAAAAACCGATACCCGCTATGATCTAATACATGATTCATATAAATATCATACGGGCGGGTGGTGTTACCGTCAATAATATCTACTTTACTTTTAAAAGATTTGTAAACATTCTCTGTTCCAGGGTATTTTTCGGCAATAAAATCATTCAGTTTTAATGCAAACGGCAATTCCATTTGTTTAGAACCATAACTAAAATACATATCCAAACCTCCTAATGAGATTTTGGTCATATCATTATTATATCCTTTTCCACCAAGTAATTTAACTTCTTTAGTTTCTCCATTAGTAGAAACATTCAAAATCAATGCATCTTCTTGTCCTTTATCCTTAACTTCTATAGGAACTACATCATATGTACCCTTAATTACTGGATCTGGAATTACAAATTGCATCCCAGCAGTTTGATACAGTGATCTAAGCATTAAAGGCTGAAGACTATCTTTAAAGACAAGTCCCTGCATCTGATCTGCCATTCTCAAAAAAGAACCATCAAAGGGAGATTCTATAAAATAGTCATCATTTTTATATGTAATATTTATCGCCCCTTTGGTAGGTTTGTTAAAACTAATCAATATATTATGAATATTAGAAACTTCTCCTTCTTCGAGAAAATGATCATGACGCCCCCCGTCTCCTGCTTCAACTATTTTAAGATAATTCTTACCCTCTTTTGTTTCTACTAATCCCATTTCTGCACCCTGAATATATCCCTGATATGTTATCGTAACAGGTTGCTTATTATAATCGGTATGAATAATAAAATCGTTATTAGTCGCTTCTGCTAATTCTAAAGCTTCAGAAATAATACGTCGACGCGGTTCTCCATTAATTTCACCATCTAAAAAAACAGATAAATATGTTTTTTCTGAAAGAAAAGTAGAAGTGGTCTCACCTTCTCGTATTGGCATAACTCCTTCATAACTAATATATCTGGTAACAAAAGCTCCTATGATAATTAAAATAAAAGATAAATGGAGTAGTAAGGTTGCCCATTTTTTCTTCTTATATAATCTAAATCGCACAATGTTTCCACAGAAATTGATAACAAAAAATACCATTATGGCTTCAAACCACCATGTATTATATATCCATATTCTTGCCGCAGTAGTGCCGTGAGCATCTTCTAAAAACGTTCCTAATCCCATAGAAAACGCAAAAACAATAAATAAAACTGCCATTAATCGTGTAGAGAACAAAATACTCGCTAGCTTATCTTGCATAATAACCTTCTTTTTTTGCTGGGCAAATTTACTATTTTTAGAAGGATAATGTACCATGATTGCCCTTTGATTTTATGGTTTTAACAGAAGTGCTTATCTTATTACACTTTTTAAAGGAACTTCCTTATTTTAGCGCAATGATTAGAGTTATAATTCTTGGTGCTGGAAATGTAGCCCAACACTTGTTTACTGCATTTTATGAACATAAATCAGTTGAAGTCGTGCAGTGCTACAATCGTAAAGGAAAACGACTACATCCTAATCAAAAAGAAAATACGATCACACAAGATCTCAATACTTTGAAAGAAGCAGACGTTTATATTTTGGCAGTAAGCGATGATGCTATTGAAGAAGTCTCTAACCTGCTGCCTTTTAATAATAAATTCATAGTTCATACCTCTGGTAGTGTACCAATGAATACTCTAAATAGTAATCATCGAAGAGGAGTTTTTTACCCGTTACAAACTTTTAGTGAAGATACAGTTGTAGATTTTGCTTCTATTCCTTTTTGTCTGGAAGCAGAATATGAGGAAAATATGATTTTTTTAAAAAAACTCACCTCTACTCTTTCTAAAAAAATATATGAAGTTTCTTCAGAACAACGTAATGTGCTTCATGTTTCTGCTGTATTTGTAAATAATTTTACAAATCATTTATTTTCAATAGCGAATGATATTTGTAATAACTATAATATTCCTTTTGAAATTTTGCGTCCTTTGGTTCTTGAAACCGCTCAAAAAGCTACAAAAATGAATCCTGATCTGGCTCAAACTGGACCAGCGATACGTAATGATTCTAAAACCATAAAAAGACATTTAAAAATTTTAACCGATACCACACAACAAGAAATATATAAAACCCTTACCAAAGCAATACAATCTAAATATGGAAAAAAGTTATAAAGAATACCTACAACACATTACCACTTTTATTTTTGATGTAGATGGTGTACTTACTGATGGCACTGTTATTATCAATACAGATGGTCAATTACTAAGAAAAATGAACATTAAAGATGGATACGCTTTGAAAACCGCAGTACAACAGGGTTATAATGTATGTATTATTTCTGGAGGAAAAAATGAAGGTGTTCGCCAACGTTTAAAAAACTTAGGAATAAACGATATATATCTTGGGGCTCATCAAAAAGTAAAACAACTTAATGAATATCTCGATAATAATAATATCGATATTAAAAACGTATTATACATGGGAGATGATATTCCTGATTTACCAGTTATGAAACTGGTAGGATTGCCAACTTGCCCTCAAGATGCAGTTTCAGAAATAAAAGATGTCTCTAAATATGTATCCTATAAAAAAGGAGGTAAAGGATGTGCAAGAGATGTTATTGAACAAGTACTCAAAGTTCAAGAAAAATGGATATTAGATTTTGATGCTAAAGCATAACAGAAATATATTTTAAAAAACTAAAAATTACTCATCTAAATGAAGATTGTATTTGCTACCAATAATCTTAATAAAATAAAAGAAGTGCAAGCCTTAATGCCTTCTACTATTCAAATAGTAGGGCTTAATGATATAGGGTGTACAGAAGATATTCCTGAAACTTCATCTACTATCGAAGGTAATGCAATGCAAAAAGCTAATTATGTCAAAGAACATTATGGATTTGATTGCTTTGCCGATGATACAGGTCTTGAAGTCGAATCGTTGTATGGTGCGCCTGGAGTATACTCGGCAAGGTATGCTGGTGAAGCCAAAGATGCTAATGCTAATATGAATAAACTTTTAAAAGAATTAAAAGGAAAAGAAAACCGTAAAGCACAGTTTAAAACTGTAATCGCTTTGGTATCAAACGGAAAAGTCAAAACATTTACAGGAATATGTTCTGGTTTTATTACCGAAGAAAAAAGAGGAAAAGGAGGTTTTGGATATGATCCAGTTTTTTTACCCGATAGGTATACCGAAACATTTGCAGAACTTTCATTACCAGAAAAAAACAAAATTGGTCATCGTGGAAAAGCAGTACGACAACTTATTGAGTATTTTTTGTGATTTATCCAGAACCAGGAAAAGCTAACATCTCTCCCATACCAACAGTAAATAACCAATTACCATAAATAGCATGTTCTATAGAAACCAAAATAGTGGATTTTGTTTTTTGATAAGTATAGGCAAATAATAAACCTCCAATAAAAGTTAATACTTGTACCAAAAAGCTAAGTAAAAAAAGATGAGCCAAAGAAAAGAGAATTGCATTTATGAAAATGAACAGCCATTTATTCTTAATTAGCCCTTCATAACGTTCATAAAAAAAAGTTCTATATATAATCTCCTGTGGCCAAACAGATAAAAATGTATACACAAAAAGAATAATTACCCATAACTCTGGTCTTTTTATTAGTACAGAAAACAACTTATCTGGAGCAATTAAAAAAACATACATTCCAGTTACTATCACTATAATGCCTAACTTAACCATGATTTCTTTTAAAAAAGGTTTCCAATATTCTTTAATAGGAAATTTCATTTTTAAAAGACCTTTCTTTTTAAGCATAATCAAAATATAAGTAAACCCCAAAATTGTAGGTATACCTTTAAAGAGAAAATGAGAATCTAATAAAAAACTAATCGGTAGTAGTATAAAAAAGCAAAATAACTCCAAGCATTTATACGCATTAGTTTCCATTCTATTAATTTTCGACTAATTTCAGTATAAAAAATGAAATTTACACTGAATTTATCTTTAGTAAGATAATATTCTATAGTATTATTAAAACAATAAAGTAGGTCTATGAAATGTAAAAAAGCCTCTGGGGTATGAGGCTTATTGGGTTTGGGACGAAATTAATTTAGGGTAAAAAAAGACTAATTTTAGTTCAATTGGCTAATCAATATTTTAATTTCTTCATGTTTTTTTTATACACTTCAAAAATATATCATCGTCATTAATACCTTACTTATAACTTGAGTTAAAAATTAAAATAATCGACAAAAAGCATAAATTATCGACAAAACAACATTTATTCATTGATTTATAACTAAAAACCATCATTTTATCAGTACTAATTCTCTATTAAAATGAGAATAGAAAAAAAAGTTAAATGAAGTTTTCATCATTCAATATTAACATTTTATAATTTTTAAATCTTTTTATTTAGGTTTAACAGTAATTAAACTCAATGTATACGTTGCATAGTTTTTATTAATATCGTAACATTACATCCATAAAATTTAGAATATGGAAAGTCAAAATATTATACCTACCGATTCAAAAAGCGAAGAAATTATCGAAAACAAAGAATTGAATATCTGGGAAGCACTGATACCTGTATTAATTCTAGTAGGGATGCTATTTTACAATGTTAAATATGCTTTTGGAGATGATGCATTAAGTGGTAGCAATCAATTTATTTTACTTCTTGGTGGTGCTGTTGCTGCCATCGTTGGATTCTTCAACAAAGTATCTTATAGGCAAATGATAGAAGAAGTTGCTAAAAATATTAAATCGACTACTGGGGCTTTACTTATCTTATTAATGGTAGGATCTCTTGCAGGTACTTGGTTGATTAGTGGTATTATCCCTACAATGATTTATTATGGATTACAAATTCTTAATCCAACCATTTTTCTTGCTGCCTGTGTTATTATATGTGCAATCATATCTATCGCAACGGGTAGCTCTTGGACTACTTCTGCTACAGTAGGTATTGCACTTATTGGTATTGGTGATACTTTAGGAATTTCATTAGGAATGACAGCAGGTGCTGTAATATCAGGAGCTTATTTTGGAGATAAAATGTCTCCGCTATCTGATACTACAAATCTAGCTCCTGCAATGGCGGGTGGAGAATTATTTTCTCATATAAAATACATGACTTATACCACGGTACCGACTATAACTATAACATTATTATTTTTTATTATATTAGGTTTTACTCTTGATACATCTGGAACACCACAGATCAGTGAACAATTAAGTGCAATTGATAATACTTTCAATATATCACCCTGGTTATTTATTGTTCCTGTTTTGGTAATTGGTTTAATTATTAAAAAAACACCTCCTTTAGTTGCCTTATTAGCTGGAACTCTATTTGGTGCGATTGCTGCCATTATTGCACAACCAGAAATTCTAATGCAAATTTCAGGAAGTAAAGAACTTACTTTTAATTCTGCATATATAGGAGTAATGAAGGCTATGACTGTAGATACTGCTATAGAAACCACAAATACAGAACTTAATGACTTATTCTCTTCTGGAGGTATGTCTGGAATGCTAAATACAATATGGCTAATATTATGTGCTATGGTATTTGGTGGTATAATGGATGCCATAGGAGCATTAACCAGAATTAGTAGAGCTCTATTGAATTTATTTGACACTGTATTTGGTCTTTTTGCAAGTACGGTAATAAGCTGTCTTGCGCTAAATGTCACAGCATCTGACCAATATTTAGCCATTGTTGTACCAGGAAGGATGTATGCTAAGGCATACAAAGACAAAGGGCTAGCTCCAGAAAATCTTAGTCGTACCTTAGAAGATTCAGGAACTGTTACTTCTGTTTTGATTCCCTGGAATACCTGTGGAGCATATCAAAGTGGGGTACTTGGTGTACCAGTTATTGATTATTTCTTTTTTGCTGTTTTTAATTGGCTAAGTCCATTTATGACATTACTTTTTGCTGCTTTCAGGATTAAAATAAGACAGTTAGCTCAAGACTAAATCAATTATTAAA
>CAKMZM010000037.1:0-9157 GCA_929200365.1 uncultured Flavobacteriaceae bacterium
ATAAATATTGTAAATGGTATTATGCCCAATCTACTGGGTTTATTAGTGCTTCTATCAGTCGTGCTTCTTCACTGCCTACTTCTGGATGGTAATCGTACCGCCACTGTACATGAGGAGGAAGGCTCATTAAAATACTTTCTATTCTTCCATTGGTTTTTAACCCAAACAGGGTTCCTTTATCGTGTACCAGATTAAATTCTACATAACGCCCGCGTCGAATTTCCTGCCAATCTCTTTGCTTTTTGGTATACGGCAGGTTTTTTCTTCTCTCAACAATTGGAGTATACGCTTCTAAAAAACTATTCCCTACTTCGGTTACAAAATCATACCAATTTTGCATAGACATTGTATCATTTGATTTACAATAATCAAAAAATAAACCTCCTACCCCACGACCTTCTCCACGATGTGCATTATAGAAATACTCGTCGCATTTCTTTTTATAGATAGTATAAAAATCTGGATGATGTTTATCACAAGAGTCTTTGCATATCTGGTGAAAATGCCTTGCGTCTTCATCAAATAAATAGTAAGGTGTTAAGTCTTGCCCTCCTCCAAACCAACTGTCTACAATTGTTCCGTTTTTATCATACATTTCAAAATAGCGCCAATTAGCATGTACTGTTGGCACCATTGGATTTTTGGGATGTAGTACTAATGATAAGCCACAGGCAAAAAAGTCGACATTACCTACTTTAAAATAGCTTTGCATGGCTTTGGGAAGTGGCCCATGAACTCCAGAAATATTTACACCTCCTTTTTCGAATACATTTCCATTTTCGATCACACGGGTTCTTCCTCCACCACCTTCAGGACGCTCCCAAAGATCTTCCCGAAATTTAGCTTTACCATCTATTTCTTCTAGTTTTGAAGTTATAGTGTCCTGTAAATCTTGTATGTATTGATAAAACGTATCTTTTATGTTCAGACCTTGAAGGTCTCTGTCTTTTATTTCAAATTTATTCATCTGGCAATATTCAAAATTTTCTTTGTTATCAAATAAATTTATTATGTAGTTTTCTGCTTTATCATTAAAATAACTTAGAATAAGACGAAAAAGGATACTTTCTAAAATCCTCGACTATATTGTGATGTTAGCTATAATAAAATCTATGCCAGTACTTCTTCTAACTTTATAAAGTTTATTTTTTTAAGCTGATCATTTAATTCTAATCTATACAAAACCTGAGATTTTATGCATTCCAGAATTTTCTTATATAAATATGTTTTGGATTCATCATTAATATTTGATGCTCCCATTGATCCTGTTTTTGGATGAACAAACATCAAATACAAATTTTCATCCTTAAGAATTAACAAGAAATAACAGCGAAATCCCCCACTACCTTTTAATCGCTTTTTAATATATGGAGTATCTGAGCTATTATTCAATCTTGTTCCTGAAGAGAGTTGATCAACAGTTTTTCCAAAAAAATAATCCATTATTTCTTGTTCAAGAGATTTATATTGTTTTTTGGAAATAAGTTTTTCAAATTCAACCTTAAAATCTTCTAGGCAATAAATTGTCATTAGATAAGAGAAAGTTGTTTAGTTGTTTCTATAAAATCAGGCATTTCAGGTAAGAAAAAAAATACTGATTCTAAATCAGAATAAGATTCTTTTAATTCATCAACAGAATTCTTAAAATCTTTTATTTCATCTTTCGCAATACCTTGTTTACGTAAATGATTCATCGAAACATATTGACGCATTAAAGATGAGTGTAAATCTTTGGCAGAAGAAATTAGATCATTTATAATCATTAAACATTCATCGTCTAAATCATTCATCCAAGTCAATTTTTCAATATCTTCATTAACTTCATAAACTTTATTAGTCTTTTTCTTCAATGATTGTTTAAAATCAAGAATTGCATCTAAAAAAACATTAGTAAATTCCTCCTCAGACATTGGATTCTTTTTCTCGGCATATGAGAAACTTCTAACACTTGAGAAAGTATTTTGAATTTCATTTTTACGTGATAAACATTCCATCTGAATAATAAATTTAAGTATAGTTAATATAATAAATTTGGCGCAAATGTAAAAACTATGGCAACAATATATATAAAATTCTGTACAAAATACTAATTTAAACTATTACTTATGGCATTATATTAGACGTGAATTTAAAACAATTGTTACACGCTATTCTTTATATACGACACTTCCCGTTCTGTTATAGGATTTATTGTACGCTTTAGTGTATGCATTAATTAAATTAGAAATTTTCTGGGTAACTTCTTTTCCTTCTTTTTCTACTTTTACAATTAAATGATAATGATTTTTAAGCAAGCAATATGCATAAACAGTTACATATGAAGCTAAATACTTATCTATCAATTTAAGAAAGTATTCATAATTATCCTTGCTTCTGAAAATATCTTCACTATTGTTCCCTCGATTATAAATATGGTAGATATGATCTTTTTCTAATTGTTCCAATTTCATTTTATTGATTATTTCTTTTTTTTCTTTTCGAGGACGGAAAAGACAAGGCCTTCAAGGGTTTAAAAACCTTGAAGATCTATGCAATTTTAGAAATCTCCTCAGATGTATTCTTCAGTTTAATTAATCCTTTTTCTTTCAAAATTTTCACCGTTTCTGTAGAAGCAGCAACTACAGATATAGGCAATGTGATGATAAATCCTATAACAGGTATAAAAAGCATCAATACAAACACAATACCATTACCAATTGCAATTCCTCTGTTTTTTCTTACAAATTGAATACTTTCTTTATAATTAAAATGGCGTTCCATCGTATAATCCATATTACCAAAACCTACATAATATGCTTGTATCAGAAAAATTAATATTGTTGCTGCAATACCTATAACCGGAATAAAACTTAAGATAATCAAAGGGATCATAAATAATAATTCTCTAATCAGATTTCGCACATTAATACGAATACCTCTGGATAATTGTTGACTAAACGATGTATTGCGATGTGAGTGATCTGTTTCTCCCAGAAGATGTGTTTCTACTTTTTCTGAAACTGGACTCATAAATGGAGCCGATAATGCCATTACAATGTGCTTATATAGTATTAATCCTATCACCAAGATCAATAAACCACCAATATATGTACTAATGGTTGCAAATGTTTCTGATCCCCATTCCCAAACCCAGATTCGAGCGATCAAAGTTCCCAGGTTATCCGAAAAGAAATATGCTAATGCGACAAAAGATAGCCCTGTGATTACACTTATCAAAATAGGTATAGCAAAAAATTTCCACAACCCTAGTTTTGAAATGAGTTTAAACGTTCCAAAATACGCTTTGATCCCGTTAATGATATTTTTAAACATTGGTCACTGTTTTTTTGATTGATTACCTCTTTTATATAAGTAATCTTTTTATTGATTTTGTTTCACTTTTCACTTACTTTTCCTAAGTAAAATCTTCAAGGTTTTAAAAACCTTGAAAATCTTTGTTTTTTTCTTCCAAAAGATAAACCAATTTATCTTTATGATCTGGTATTTCTTTAATATCTGTTACTTTCTTAGCTTTTTGAGTGTTTTCCTTTAAAAAAGTGATCATTTCTTCTTCAAAACAAGTGATTAACTCCAAAAAATATTTTCTACCAATTGCATTGTTATGTAAATCCATTGCAGTATCTAATGGCTTATTTGGAGCCAGTTTTTCATGTAAATCAGTTATTTTTTGTGCCCAGCTTACAGATTTTTCTTTGTTTTTGGTTATTCTAAAAGTAGTTTGACAAATCAATATATTCCATAACGCATGTCGAAAAGCATTAGCTTTACCATTTTTATGATGTGCTTTTCCATAATGCAAATCACAAATCATCATGGTTCTCCTTGTAGCTTTTAGTGTTGGGTAGATAAATAAAGGATTCTGAAACATTATCCCTGTTAACCTAAGGATTTGCCCAAAACTTAATCGTTTTAACAGACTCCTTATACTCATTCCTTATGCTTGATATTCTTTTACTGCATCTACAAATGCTTGAGCATTCTCTACAGGAATGTTAGGTAAAATCCCATGTCCTAAATTAGCGATATAACGATCTTTACCAAAAGCATCGATCATTTGTTTTACCATTTTTTTGATTTCTGAAGGAGGAGATAATAATCTGGAAGGGTCAAAATTACCTTGTAATGTGATATTCCCTCCGGTAAGATAACGAGCATTACGAGCAGAACAAGTCCAGTCTACTCCAAGAGCAGCAGCTCCCGATTGCGCCATTTCCTGTAATGCAAACCAGCATCCTTTTCCGAAAACAATCACTTCGGTTTCTTCTTTTAATGCATCTACAATTTGCTGAATATATTTCCAAGAGAATTCCTGATAATCTACTGGTGACAACATACCTCCCCAACTATCAAATACCTGAACTGCATTTACTCCCGTAGCTACCTTTGCTTTAAGATATGCAATAGTAGTATCGGTAATTTTTTGCAATAATTGGTGAGCTGCTTCTGGTTGTGTAAAACACAATTCTTTGGCCTTATCAAAGTTTTTAGACCCCTGCCCCTGTACTGCATAGCACAGAATTGTCCATGGCGAACCAGCAAAACCAATTAAAGGAACACGATTATCCAAACGCTCTTTGGTTAGTTTGATGGCATCCATTACATATCCTAATTCTTCATAAACATCAGGAACAATTACCTGTTCTACATCTGCCAAAGATCGAATTGGGTTAGGTAGCCAGGGACCGATCCCATCTTTCATTTCGACCTCGATATTCATAGCCTGTGGGATGACCAAAATATCACTAAACAAGATTGCAGCATCTGGTCCTATGATATCAATAGGCTGTACAGTTATCTCTGCAGCCAGTTCTGGTGTTCTACAACGTGTAAAAAAATCATATTTTGCTTTTAGTGCCCGAAATTCGGGTAAATATCGCCCTGCCTGACGCATCATCCAAACTGGTGGGCGTTCTACGGTTTCTCTTTTTAGTGCTCTGAGAAATAAGTCGTTTTTAAGTTGTGTCATAACAAGAATTATGTAAGCCCTTTAAGGTTTTTTAAAACCCTGAAAGTCTTTTGTTAAATGTTTTACGGCCTGAACAATTACGTTCTCTACCGTAGGTTGATTTGCAACAATAATATTATCTGTATGTTTTCTGGCTTCAGAAGCAGTTGTGTTTCCTATGCAGAATAAAATGCTTTCTTCTATTTTGTTTTCTGAAACATAACTTTGAATTGCTGACGGACTAAAAAACAATATCCCATCAAACATTCGGTTAAATTTATTCGATTTCAAATGTGTTTTATATACAATCTGCTCTTTTACTTCAATCTTATTTTGTTTTAAAAGATCTGGTAATTCATCTCTTCTCAAATTTCCGCAAACAAATAAAAAAGAGTCATTTTTGTACTTTTTTATAATGATTTTAGCCAAATCTGATGCATTTTGAGCAGTTTCTACCACATTTAGACCATTTTCTTCTAAAAGCTTTTTAGTAGTATCGCCTACACAAAAACAGTTTGAAATAATCATTCCATAATTTTTAATTGCTTTCACAGCGTTCTTGCTTGTAAAAATTGCATTCTGGATTGTATGCTTAATTGTAATTTCTAAAAGTTCAATAGTTATGGCTTCATACTCAACAAATCCAAGACCAGTATTTAGTAACAACTCTTTTTGAGCCGCAGAAAGTTTTTTGGTTGAGAGTATGGTTGATGAAGTATTCAATTTACTGTATTTCTGCTTTTATCTCTTTCATCAATTCATGTCCTCCGTTATTCAATATTTCCTGAGCGCATATCGTTCCCAGATTTTCTACATCTCCTATTTTTATTTCTTTATTCACTTCAATCTTATCACTTCCGTCAAGACTAAACAAAGCCCCTGTAAAACAGATAACATCCTCTTTTATTTGTGCTAGTGCTCCTATTGGTGCTGTACAACCTCCTTCTAATTCTCGTAGAAATTCGCGCTCGATATGCACACCTATTTCTGATGGGCTATCATTTAAATTTGATAATGCCTCTCTGCAATACTCATCTTCTTCTTTGGCAACTACCAACATTGCTCCCTGTGCTGGTGCAGGAATCATCCAGTCGAGATCAATATAATTATCGGGTTTCAGATCAATACGTTCTAATCCTGCGGCTGCAAATATGGCTCCATTCCAATCATTATCGGTAAGCTTTTGCATACGTGTATTTACATTACCACGCAAATCTACTACTGTATGGGTAGGATACTTATGTAACCATTGTGCTTTTCTACGAAGACTTCCTGTAGCAATTGTTCCTTCATTTTTTAAAAAATCCAACCCCTTATGAACCAGAATATCTTGCACATTTGCACGTTTCAATACGGCTGCTTCTACAATTCCTTTTGGCAAAACTGTTGGAACATCCTTCATCGAATGCACAGCAATGTCAATATCATCCTGTAGCATGGCTATGTCTAGTGTTTTGGTAAAAATCCCAGTAATGCCTAGTTCGTATAACGGTTTATCCAGTATAATATCGCCAATTGATTTAACAGGAATTAAGTGGGTTGTATATCCTAATTCTTCTAAGCTTTTTTGTACAGTATTTGCTTGCCAAAGTGCTAATTCACTGTCTCTGGTACCTATGCGAATTGTTTTTGTCAAAGCTCTTTATTTTGTAATTGAAATACTTTTTGAATCAACTCTATGCTTTCATCTGCCGAAGTGTTATCATCTTTAAGATGATTAGCAAAACGATTCGTGATTTTCTGAATGATTCGACTACTAATAATATCTGCTTGTTCTTCATCAAAATCTGCGTATTTTTTTCGCTGTAGATTAATTTCTGCATCTTTTAATGTAGATAATTTATTTTTAAGTGCTTTAATGGTAGGAGCAAATTTTCTGGTTTCTAACCAACTGTCAAATTCTGTTTTTACCTCATCTATAATAACTTCGGCCTGTGGGATGTATTGTTTCCTTTTTTGTAACGTATCATCTGTCATTTTTGATAAATAATCCAGATGCACCAAAGTTACATTAGGTAACTCAACTACATCATCTGATACGTTTTTTGGAATAGACAGATCTAAAATTAGTAATGGCTTCTGCGAATGAATAAGTTGTTTAGAAATAGTAGGATTCTGTGCCCCTGTGGCCACAATAAGAATATCTGTATTTGTAATTTCTGACTGAATATTTGCATAATCTTTTACAACAAGATTAAATTTTCCTGCAATTTTTTCTGCTTTACCTTTGGTTCTGTTAATTAAGGTAATGTGATCGTTTTTGGTATGTTTCACTAAGTTTTCACAGGTATTTCTACCTATTTTACCTGTACCAAAAAGTACGATCTTTTTTTCAGAAATATTTTCTACATTCTTAAGGATGTATTGAACCGAGGCAAAAGAAACCGAAGTTGCTCCTGATGAAATCTCAGTCTCATTTTTAATACGTTTGCTTGCCTGTATTACTGCATTGATAAGTCTTTCGAGAAAAGGGTTGGTAACTTCTGCTTTTTTAGAAGCTATAAAACTTTTTTTGAGCTGGCTTATAATTTCAAAATCTCCTAATATCTGGCTATCTAAACCAGTACCCACTTTAAACAAATGCGATACTGCTGTACTGTTTTTGTATACGTATGCTACTTTTTCAAACTCTTCTACGGTTCCGTGAGTATGTTCACAAAGTAATTTGATAAGCTGAAACGGGTGTTGAGCAAAACCGTGTAATTCGGTTCGGTTACAGGTAGAAGTTACAAGCAAAGCTTCAATACCCTCTTTTTTGGCTTGTTGTAGTATTCCTTTTTTGGCTTCATCATTTACGCTAAAGTGACCTCTGATCTCTGCATCAGCTTTTTTATAACTAAGTCCAATAGTGTAAAAATTTGTTCCTTTCGCTCTTGAGTGAGACTCCATGCAGTCGATTCTATAATATTCCATAACAAAAGTATTTTAGATATATCAGAAAAAATAACGCCAGAAGAATTTTAAGTGTCGAAAAACGTTGTTTAAGATATTTTTTATAAAAAAATGAGCAAAAACCCTTATTTTTGTATAGTTGACAAAGGTTCTTATGTCGACAGTTTAGATTCATTCTAAATAAATAAAATTTTACAACTATGGAAATTGAATTAAAAAATAACGCTCCAGGGATTCTAGAAGAAACTCAAATTGAAGATGGTTTTCATATCCTAAAATTTCAAAACGAAACCAATGAAAACCAAAGAGTTGTAAGAGACCTCGACAGTAGTCTGATCCAGTTTCATTTCTGTATTAAGGGGGGGATTAAATTTAACTTTAATAACGGAAGCTACGCCATAAACCTTTCTGAAGAAAATTCGCTTCTTCTCTATAATCCACAACGGGATCTTCCTATGAATCTCGAAATGGAAAAAGATTCCTGGTTGATCACCATCCTTATTTCTATAAAAAAGTTTCACTCTTTATTTTCTAAGGAGGCAGATTATATTCCTTTTCTTGGTGAGGGGAACCGCGATAAAAAATATTATACCGATGCCAAAATCTCTCCTTCAATGGCAGTAGTGCTCAATCAAATTATGAACTACAACCTACATAAGTCGATTAAGCTACTATACTTTAAAGGAAAAGCATATGAATTATTAAGTCTCTATTTTAACAGGCCTGGTGATGCAGATGTAGAGCAATGCCCCTTTCTAGTAGATGAAGAAAATGTGTTAAAAATCCGAAAAGCCAAAGAAATTATTATCGCTCGTATGGTAGAACCTCCTACACTTCAGGAGTTATCTAACGAGATTGGATTACCTCTTAAAAAACTTAAAGACGGATTTAAACAAATTTATGGCGAACCCGTATATACCTTCTTGTTTGATTACAAAATGGAGGTAGCCCGACAACTATTAGCCTCGGGAAGCCATAATGTAAATGAAGTAGGTTTGAAAGTTGGATATAGCACTGCTAGCCATTTTATAGCTGCATTTAAAAAGAAATTTGGCACCACCCCTAAAAAATATGTGACGAGCTTAACTTAAAATTTATTTAGTCGAATGATTCTTCTCTGGGAATCCCTACTCCTTTTTGTAAGGATACTATCGAATCATACATTCCCTGATCCTCATCAGAAGTGTCTGCTAAAACCGATACAAAATCAAACTGTTCTAACAACTCCAGAATAAAGGGCAGTTTGTCTTTTTCGACATCTACAATTATACGTTTCATCTTTGCTTTTTTTAATCATCTAAAAATACTAAAATAAAACTA
>CAKMZM010000037.1:9257-22131 GCA_929200365.1 uncultured Flavobacteriaceae bacterium
TTATACGTTTCATCTTTGCTTTTTTTAATCATCTAAAAATACTAAAATAAAACTACTCAACTTTGAGTTTGCCAGAATTTAACGTATTTTAATGTTACCCTTAATTTTTAATATGAATTATGTATTAATACTACTATCAAAAAGTCTTATCACTTTTAGTATCATTCTTTTTTATAGTTTGTATTTTTGTGTGTTCAAAAACAAAATTATGAGTAAAGGGGTACTCCTTGTTAACCTTGGATCACCAGATAGTACTGATCCAAAGGATGTAAAAAAATATCTTGGTGAATTTTTGATGGATCCCAGAGTAATTGATGTACCGCTATGGGCAAGAACCCTATTGGTAAAAGGGATTATCTTAAATACCCGACCAAAAAAATCTGCTGCTGCATATAAAAAAATCTGGTGGAACGAGGGGTCTCCTTTAATTGTGCTTTCAGAGCGATTGCAGCAAAAAGTTGCTGATCGAACCTCAATACCTGTAGGTTTAGCAATGCGTTATGGCTCGATGAGTATCAAAAAAGGATTGCAGAAATTACATGACAAAGGTGTACATGAAGTTATGATTATTCCGCTTTACCCTCAATTTGCTATGGCAACTACAGAAACCATTTTGGTACTTGCCGAAAAATTGCAAAAAGAATATTTTCCTGATATGAAGCTTATCGATGTTTCTGCTTTTTACAATAAATCTGAGTATATCGAAGTCCTCTCCAAAAGCATAGCCGAAAAGTTAGAAAAATTAGATTACGAACATCTTTTATTTTCCTATCACGGAGTACCAGAAAGGCATATTCGGAAAAGTGATATTAGCAATGGAAACTGTAAAATGGACGGCAAGTGTTGCTTTAAAAAAGGATCAGAACAACATAAGTATTGCTATCGTCATCAATGTGAAATGACAACCGTACAAGTAGCAAAAAAATTAGGTCTTAAAAACGGGACTTACTCTACTTCTTTTCAATCTCGTTTAGGTTTTGATCCCTGGTTGCAACCCTATACCGATCGTACTATAGAGCGAATGGGGAAAGGTGGAGTCAAAAAAATGGCTATTGTAACTCCTGCTTTTGTATCAGATTGTTTAGAAACCTTAGAAGAAATAGCCATGGAAGGAAAAGAAATTTTTTATGAGGTTGGTGGAGAAGAATTTACAACCATTCCTTGTCTTAATGATCGTGATGATTGGGCAGATCTGCTTGCCAGTTGGGTAAATGAATGGGTTGCTGCTAAAACCCAAACTGCATAATGGCAAAAACAACGGCTGAGGCTTTGGGGGTAGAACCCATTGGGAAATTGCTTATAAAACAAGCAGTGCCAGCATCTATAGGAATATTAGTCATGTCACTTAATATTTTGATTGATTCTATTTTTGTTGGTAACTGGATCGGCTCTATTGCATTTGCTGCAATTAATGTAGTACTTCCAGTATCTTTTTTTATTGGAGCTCTCGGTATGTCTATTGGTGTAGGGGGATCTAGTATCATTTCACGCGCATTGGGCTCAGGAAATAAAGAAAAAGCATTGAGAACATTTGGAAACCAGATCTCTATGGGATTTCTTTTTATGATCCCTCTGGTGGTACTGGGTTTAATTTTTGTCGATGATATTATTCCCAGATTTGGCGGCAAAGGAGCTATTTTTGAACCTGCAAAAATCTTTTATACTATTATCCTCTATGGAGTACCTATTCTTGGTTTTGCTATGATGGGTAATACGGTGATTAGAGCAGAAGGAAAACCCAAATTTGCTATGACAGCTATGATTATTCCCACCGTGAGCAATCTGTTTATGGACTATCTTTTTATTAACGTAATGGATATGGGAATGCATGGTGCTGCCTGGGCAACAACAGGTTCGTATCTTGTTTGTTTTTTATATATATTTTGGTTTTTCAGTTCTAAAAACTCTGAATTAAAGATTAGTTTTCATCATCTTGGTCTACAAAAAGAGATCGTTTCAGAAATTGCTTCACTTGGTGGAGTAACCCTAGCCAGGCAAGCCGTAGTAAGTATTACTTATTTATTAATGAATACCATTTTATTTGATCTTGGGCAAGAAGGTCTAGTTGCTGTATATGCAATTATTGGTCGAATGCTAATGTTTGTTTTGTTTCCTGTATTTGGAATTACACAAGGATTCTTGCCCATTGCAGGATATAATTATGGTGCTCAACACTACTCTCGTGTTCGGGAATCTATTAATACCGCAATCAAATATGCTGCTATTCTGGCATCATTAGTTTTTATAGGCTTAATGATTTTTCCCGAAGAAATAACCGCTTTATTTCTGAGCAACGACCCTGATCTGGCTCCTAAAGAACTAGCTCTAAATCAGTATGTATTATCTCATACTGCAGAACCTATGCGATGGGTATTTGCTGCAACTCCCATTATTGCACTACAGCTTATTGGGGCTGCCTATTTTCAGGCTGCAGGAAAAGCAATTCCTGCTTTGTTACTTACCTTATCAAGGCAAGGGTTCTTTTTTATCCCACTGATTTTAATTCTTCCAAAGTTTTATGGCGAATTAGGGGTTTGGATTTCTTTCCCGATTGCAGATGTTCTGGCAACCATTGTTACCGGGTATTTTCTGAATCGGGAAGTGAGAACTAAGCTTATCACAAAAAGCAGCTAGTTATTTTTTGGTCGTAGCAGCTTTACTAATAATTTTCCATGTTCCATCAATCTTTTTAAGAAGAAAAAGATCAATATATCGCTCATCTTTATCTCTTGCCGAAGATTTCTGCTGTTACCATAGCGATATTGGATGATTAATAACTTATAACAAGATAAACCCTTCTATAATCATGCTTCAAAATTAGAAATGATCTCAATAGCTAAGAGCATTCCCTAAGGTTAAAATTACGTGAAAATCTTTTGGAATAATTTTTAATTCATCAATTTTATCTTGGGTAAGTCTATTGTTATATATGATCTTTGCAAAAACATCTCATCATAATTAAACATAACAATGAAATATAAAGCACTCCTTCTTTTTGTTTTTTTCGTATGTACCTGTGACTCTTTTTCTCAGGCGACCAATGGTGAAATCCTAACCAGTAAGAAATATAATATTATAACTTCATACGAATCGTTATCAGATTTTATGCAATGGTATTTTCCAAAGGAAATATATAATGAGGTCAAAAATCAAAGCGTATTTGAATGTCTTAAAATTACCTACTCAAGTGATAAGAATAGTGTAGAAGGTTTTATATATAAACCTATTGTAACAAACTCAAAAAAATACCCGGTAATTATCTGGAACAGAGGCGGAACAGGGAACTTTGGCAAGTTTAATGAATCTGATCTGGTTTCTTTTTACCAACTTGCTAAAAAAGGATATATTATTGTAGCATCCAATTTGCGTTATATCGACGATAAAGAAAGATATGACCAAGCTGGTGGAGATGACTTAAATGATATCATGAACTTAATTCCTTTAATCAAAAAATTAGACTATGCCGATAGTTCAAATTTATTTATGGTTGGATTTTCTCGTGGTGCCCTTATGACGCATTTGGCGATTAAAAACAAGATTCCAATTAATGCTGCTACTGTAATTGCTGGGGTAACCGATGCCTACAAATTTTTTAAAGAAAGACCTGAATTTATAAACGGATGGAATAAAGATGGGTATGTTTTTGATGGGCTAAAAAACAACCTTCCTGATTTTGAAAAAAATAAAAAAGAATATTTGCGACAACGCTCTGTAGTATATTGGGCAGACAAAATTAACACCCCGTTATTAATTCTTCATTCGCGAACAGACAAAAGAGTCCCCGTTGAAAATTCAATACATCTAGCAGCAAAACTTCAAAATCAGGGAAAAGTTTATAGCCTAGTCATTTATGATGACGATGGGCATTCACTTCCTAAGCATAAAGAAGACGTTTATAATAAAATCTTCAATTGGTTTGAGAAATTTAAACAGTAACCCATGTTTTTGAGACTCTAAATACATCTTATGTTAACTATATAACATCAAAATCTTTTTTTCATAAGTATAAATGTATAATTCTTATACCTGAGGTTGTTTTAAAACTCTCTAATCAAAAGAGATTTTGGTTCTACAGTACAGGATATTGCTATAAAAAATAGAGTTACTAAAAATATTAATGAGCAATTAGCTAATTTTGAGAAATTAATTACCAAAGAAATTAAACATTTTAATACAGAGTTCAATACCTTGCAACTTAATTATCTTTTTGTAGAAAAATAAATTCAAAAAAATCTTTTGCTATTTCGAGAGCATTGATAATGCTAATAGCTATGAGATCATATTATTGCTTTTATATTACCCGTTGTGCATTTTGATATATCAAAATGCACAACGGGTTTATATTCTATAATACTTCTGTTATATCTACACTTAACAACAAACGTAATTTAACATGAGTTCGACATAAGAAAATTTACGTTAATTTATTTAAATCGGATTCTCTTCTTGAAACCGTCTAATTACTAAGTAATTCCAAAGCACGTTCTATTCCACTATCTTTTTCTTCTTGAAAATCTATAGTTGACAAAAACGGTACTCGATTTTCTTCATTTTCGGGGCCAATACCAATAACTTCAAAAACTTCTCCTTGTGCATCACTATATATTTCATTAGATAGTCCTACTTTTGCTCCATTAGGCAATACATGCTCAAGAACAGTAGAAAAGGCACTGCTTGTGTTCTCTCCAACAATGGTCACATACGGTAAATCTTTCATACATAAAGTAAAAAGTTCTGCTGCACTTACACTATAGGGGCTGGTAAGCAATATGATATCTGTGGTAAATTGAAAATCTCCACGAGGTCCTACAGAAAAGGATTTGTTTTCGGTAAAACCGTTACCTAATCTAGCTTTTTTAAAATATGAAATTCGCTCCTGATCCATAAAACGAGATACCATATTTAAAGCTGCCGTATCATAACCTCCATCATTAAAACGTATGTCAATAATTAGTTTAGAAACTCCTGATGCCTTAAGATCGTTCATCATCGTATCTAATACAGCATTTAATGTTAGCAACTCATCACTAAAACTTGTCCCATATCCTTCCATTGTTGAAATAAGAATGTATCCAATATCATCATTGATCAATCCCCATATAATATTCCCATTGTCATCTATTTCATAATCTCCTCCTAAGTATTTTGTTACTATTGTTATCGCTTTTTGATTTTCGAGAACAGCATAATCGTCTTCATTTTCTATAATGAGATTTCCACTCAGGTTAGCATTCAACCTTTCCAATAATTTTGGACCTCCTGATTCAATAAAAATACCATTCTCTTCATCAATAACACTCACGTGTCCATCTTCTAACAAATATGCTAACTCTTCTAAAATGTCATAAAAATTATCAGCTGTAACCTGATCTCTTAGACTTTCATATTGGGACCAGTCTACATTTCTGGTTTCAAAAAAAGCATAGTGGTCATTAAAAATATTCCAGAAATGATCAAAATTAACCTGTGGATCTTCTGTAGCAGAAATCTGATCTGGCAAACAGTTTGGGTTTTGATTTGGTAACCGGGTAAATTTCACTTCTGAATCCGATAAGTCAGTAGATGCTATTAGCTCATTTTCGCTCACCAGATCTAATTTTAATCCAAAAAATTCTTCAGGAACAAAATCATCATCCTGAATTGAACATCCCGCAGTATTTATATTATAAAATAGGTCTTTACCATCAGTAAATTCTAAAATATATCCTTTTTCGGCTGATACCCAAAAACCATTAATTGGATCTACTATAGGAGAAAGTGTATCATCATCAGATTGACAGGCGATAAAAATTAATATATTGAGTATTAGCAAACACACTTTAACATACTTCATGGTTTCTGTTTTTATGTTGATATATAAATTCGTCATAATTTTATATTTTTTGATTTACAGAGATAAAAGTATCTGTATCAAAAAAATAAAAAGGTGATTTTGAGATTGAAGAAGTCCTGAAACAATAGGGTTATACGAATCAGGACGTTTTTTGAAGTTTTCTAAAAGCACCTGGAGACATCTCTAAGCTCTTTTTAAAAGCACTATAGAAAGCACTCTTAGATTTAAAACCAGATTCCATACCTATAGCTTCAAGAGAGTATTTATTAAATACCGGGTCTTTCAATAGATTTTTAGCCGCTTCAATTCGATATTCATTTACAAACTGAATGACACTTTTATTGATTTCCTGATTAATGATTTGCGATAAGTACCCTTCGCTTGTTCCTAAACGATTTGCCAGATCTAATCTGCTTAAAAGAGGATTTTTATATAATTCTTCATCCTCCATTAGTATATATAGCTGGGTAATAATTTTAGAAACAGTAGTCTCACTTATTTTCTTTTTTGCTTGAGTACCATGTATTTTTTTTGAAATTAAATATTGGTGTATTTCATCTTTTTGAACTACTATCTGTAATTTAAACACCCCGTAATACAATATCCACCACGTTAAAAAAGAAATTAATATCCATAAAAAATCTGTAGTATATTCTGAATCGAATACATAAGGTTCTATATGAGACAAAATCCAACTTATAGCAATGCACATCATAAAGAGGTTTAACCTCAGTAACCAACGCTTTTTCTCTTCAGAAATAGTATTGGACTTTTTTATTAAATTCCTCGCCCAAAAAATTAAAAACGTATTGTAACCAAACGATCCAAAATACTTAATGTAATATATTAAAGCATCAAAATCCGGGCTATACAAATTAAAACCAGCATGTAAAAACGTAATAACAATTTCAATAATAACAGCACTAAAGAAAAAAGCATAAAGCCAGTTATACCATCTTTTTTTTAGGTAATTATGCTGAATTTGAATTAGAAAATAGGTGAATAGCGTAACTCCAAACAGCAAATCTAACATAATACTGTTTAAGAATTGGAAAACGTAATTCTCTATATCACACCAATCTAATACGGTTAAACTTGTGAGTAAGAATAGTGATAAAGAGAGATAGTTATTCGCACGATTCTTATAAAAAGACGAAGTTACTAATGCGATACTTATAAAATATCCTATACTTGCGCTGACAATAATTGCAAAATCTAATATTGTTATATCCAATCCTTGTTGAAATTAATTATGTTCAAAACTTGTTATTAATTGTAACTTTATCTATAAATCAAGTTTTTGTTTTAGGGTAAATATAAACTGATTTATTAATTTTTTGATATCGAACTCATCAAAAACTAATCAAGTGCCATTTTCTATATAAAACCTGAATAATTTGAAAGAAGTGCACATCACTTCCTGTTAACATTCAAAACCTAAAAATCATAATCATATAAAAATTTGCTTATTTCTTGATTCTGCCCAAGTCGACAATACATAATTATTTAATACTTTTGGAATTAGATTTAGACCACTATTAGATACTGAATCGACAAAAAGAATGCTATCATACTAGAAATAAATGCTCGAATATTATAATTATATAAAATCCTTGCACCTGATCTTTGTGATCACATGGTTTGCCGGGCTATTTTATATTCCCCGGTTATTTATCTATCAAATAGAAGCTTCTCAAAAGTCTCTACCCGATCGAGACATATTAGGTAAACAACTTAAATTAATGGCTAAACGCCTTTGGTTTATTATCACCTGGCCTTCTGCTATATTAGCCACTGTATTCGCAATTTGGTTACTTATTTTAATGCCAGCTTGGCTACAACAACCTTGGATGCATGTTAAACTTGGGTTTGTAGTCTTACTTATCATGTATCATCTTAAGTGCCATCATATCTATAAACAACTACAGTGCGATGTTGTAAAATGGTCATCTGGACAAATGCGAATGTGGAACGAAGGTTCAACAATCATTCTCTTTTCGGTCGTTTTTCTGGTTATCGTTCGAGATGCAATACACTGGATATATGGAGTTGTAGGGATACTATCACTCGCCATCCTGCTTATGATGGGGATTAAACTTTATAAAAGAATTAGGGATAAGAATCCCGACGCATAATATATTTCTCAAAACATCTCATACCAAATTAGGAAAGCCTCTTTATAATTTAGAGAAGTTAATTCTTACTTTGTAAATTACAGTTACATACGTTACCTCAACACTTTTCATTATCTTCGTTTAACTTTTTAGTATAACTCTATGATCAAATCTATGACAGGCTTTGGGAAATCTATCCTTCAGCTACCTACAAAAAAAATAACCATTGAGGTTAAATCACTTAATAGTAAAAATCTGGATCTCAATGCCAGAATCCCTTCACAGTACCGTGAAAAGGAGCTTGAAATGAGAAATACCATTGCAAAAAAACTGGCAAGAGGTAAGGTCGATTTTGGGTTATATGTTGAAGCAACTGGTGAAGAAACATCAAACAAGGTTAATGAAGCCATTGTAAAAGAGTATATCAGACAACTATCTAATGTGCACCAAGGGGATACGATAGAGTTGCTAAAAATGGCTGTTCGTATGCCTGATGCTTTAAAAACAGAGCGTGAACAGATCGATGAGCAAGAATTTAAGGCAATAAAAGATGAACTTACCAAAGCATTAATAGAAATTGAGAACTATAGAATCGATGAAGGAAAAGCATTAGAAAAAGATTTTAATATTCGTGTTAAAAATATAAGTGAGCTTCTTGATAATGTTATACAAATAGATCCCGAGCGTATAGAAGCCGTAAGAGAACGACTACATAAAGCGATTTCTGATCTAAAAGAAGAAGTAGATCAAAACCGTTTTGAACAAGAGTTGATTTACTACCTTGAGAAATTTGATATTACAGAAGAAAAAGTTCGATTAGCAAATCATTTAGAATATTTTACTACTACTTTAAATTCTTTAGATTCTAACGGAAAGAAACTTGGTTTTATCACTCAGGAAATAGGTCGTGAAATTAATACTATTGGTAGTAAATCTAATTATGCCCCCATGCAACAACTGGTCGTTCAGATGAAAGATGAGCTCGAAAAAATTAAAGAACAATTACTAAACGTCTTGTAAATGAACCAGGGTAAACTTATTGTACTTTCGGCACCTTCTGGTAGTGGAAAAACTACTTTGGTTAAATACTTGCTTAATAAAGAAGAATTAAATCTTGGATTTTCTATTTCTGCAGCTTCTCGACAGCCTCGCGGAGAAGAAGTTCATGGAAAAGATTATTACTTTTTATCATTAAGAGAATTTAAAGACAAGATTAAAACCGAAGAATTTCTTGAATGGGAAGAAGTATATCGGGATAATTTTTATGGAACATTAAAAACCGAAGTACAACGACTTTGGGATAATGGTAAACATGTGATTTTTGATATCGACGTTGTAGGTGGTTTGGATATTAAAAGTATATATCCAGATCGTACATTGGCAATTTTTGTAAAACCACCTAGTATTGAAGAGCTAAAGATTCGTTTAAAAAAACGTAAAACCGAATCTGAAGATAAAATCAATATGAGAGTTGCCAAAGCCTCTACCGAAATGGCTACTGCACCACAGTTTGACGCGATTATAACCAATGATGATCTCAAAAAAGCTAAAGATGAAGCATATCAATTGGTTAAAAAATTTCTTTATAAATAATCAAAATTAAGATTTCCACAAAAGTGGAAATGGAAAAATAAACTTTCCATGAAAAAAATCGGATTGTATTTCGGGACATTTAATCCCATTCATATTGGTCATCTGGCAATTGCCAACTATATGGCAGAATTCTCTGATCTCGATGAATTGTGGATGGTAGTAACCCCTCATAACCCTCATAAAAAGAAAAACTCGTTACTCGACAATCATCATCGCTATGAAATGGTATATCGCGCAACACAATCTTATCCAAAACTAAAACCTAATGATGTAGAGTTTAAACTACCACAACCCAATTATACGGTACATACATTGGCATATTTGCAAGAAAAACACCCACAAAATCAATTTCATCTTATTATGGGTGAGGATAATCTAAAGAGTTTTCATAAATGGAAAAACTATGAGGTTATTCTCGAAAACCATAACATCTATGTATATCCAAGAATTGCAGAAGGAATTGCAGAATCTCAATTTACAGATCATCCCAAAATACATCGAATTGATGCTCCTATCATGGAAATCTCCTCAACGTTTATTCGCAAAGCAATTGCAGATCATAAAAATATAAGACCATTACTTCCAGAAAATGTATGGGAGTATATCGACGAAATGAATTTTTATCGATAACACAACAGCACACAAAAAACAACCTCAAAAGATTTAATACCAGTTCTGATTTAAATCTTTTGAGAGCATGTTTAAACACAATGCAAACTGAAGATCAATAGTTTGAGGTTCTGAGGTTGAACATACGTTTTGTGTTACATCATCTAATTGTCGACCACCTGCCTTGCAGAGATATATCCTATAAAAAATGTAGGATTAGAACGCCTAAATCTTTTGGTTACATTATCAAGATTTTTTAAAACAGGTGTCATTTCTTTAAACAATTGATCAAGACTTTGCGTTGCTGTACCAGAAGCGATTTGATATTCTCGGGTTTTACCACGGTGTTCCAACCAATCATTAAAACTGGTTTTTATATCTTCTATTTGTTCAACAGAGCTACCATAGTCTGCGGCTTTCTCTACATAGTTTTCTAATAACCTAATTACATTTTTTACTTTAATCTCAAAATTCTCATTAGATAACGTAAAATAATCAGAATACGAATTGGTTACTTTTGCTAATAATTCTGCATTATCGGTATCGGCAGCATAGGCTTCGAGAATATCGTCCTGCACATCCATTTTTAGAGCTACTTCTTTTTTGAGCTCTCGCACAGATTTTGCAATAAACAATTTTGCAGACTCTTGGTCATCTGCTTTTTCTTTGATTTCTCTAATGATTTGTTGAAGTTGGTTTTTGTAACGACCAATTACAGGAACAGCATTCCACACACCTGCATACATATCCATATGATTAAGGGTTGCCTGACTCATTTCTAATCGGTTAATTTGATCTCTTGTCATGTTTTAAAAAAATTAAAGGTTAAAAAAAACGATTACCGTTGTTATCATGACAAAGAGGGGTAAAAAGTAATAGCCTTACTTTTCTGCATCAAAATAAAATAACGGTAAAGATTAATAATAGGGTAGGTAATTTAGAGTAACGCTATACATTACAAATATTGTATGTTTCAAAAATTTTAACAATTTGTACAGCCTACCGAGAGAGGTTGTTTGCCCACCAAGATTTATTGTTTGTGTACCAAGACAGATAATTTACTCACCAAGATCAGTTGTTTGCTTACCAAGAGAGGTTGTTTGTCCCCCAAAAGAGATAATTTGCTTGCCGAGATAGATGATTTGATCACCGAGAGGGCTTATCTACTCACCCAAACAGATGATTTGTATACTAAGATGTGTTATCTATAAACCCAGACAGGTGATTTGCCCTCCAGAACAGGTAGTTTGTAAAAAAAACACGAAAATTTAACATTTTGCCAACATCGAGTTCTGAAAAGTAAAACAAGTATGTTTTACTATTGCATCAAGAATATCAATTTTAATATCCTAAAAAAATCAACTTATGAAAACAAAACAGCACAGTCCATGCCTACAATAACATTCAAAAATTTATAGAAGTCATTAATGGTTCACATTCTAGACACTAGAACCATACTTTTGATTTCTTGATCAAACGTTTGAAACATAACAGGGTAGGAATAAAAAAACCTTTGTTTATGGCAATCTGAGAATCAAGATAGTAAAGCCATAAAAAATAAACAACAGGTTTTTTTATTTTTTTGTAGACTGCGATTTTATAGAGAGAAGCGATGTAAGCTTTTTTCAATTTGTTACCTTAAATCCGCAAGTATTTTTAAAACTTGAGTGTTTATAGACATTCAAGAAGTTTTTCCTTCATCCATTTGGGTGAAATCAAAATACAACTGTAAGCTTCATAACCCCAGTAAATACTATGGCTGTGAAATAAGCAAGATAATAACTTGCGGATTTAAGGTGTTATAAAAGCGTCTGAATAAAACTAGATATTTCAAAGATTTAGATTATTCTTACTTTATTATCTTACCAATGATGTTGGTAAAAACGCGTTAGGGATTGCAGTGAAAATCCCACAGCCCGACGATAGGAGGTGCGAGGAATTGTAACGAAAAGCCCGACCCGACAGGGAAACGCCCTTAGATAACAAAGTAGGATTATGAATTAGAGGTTGTTGTTTTGAATTTATTTTAAAGTTTTTAGGCACGGATTACAAATCTGCACTATCGGGGTTTAAATTGGTATCACATTCATACTGCCAGATTGAGCAGAGTTGAGATTCTCATATTATCAACTCATCAACTTCTCTCAAAAACAAGTTGAAGTCGAGGTGTTATTTTTAATTTGAAACATTAACAAAGCAGTGCAGTGCTAATTTTAAATCAGAATAACAGCAGCACTCTACCTCTTTATTAAGAAAAAATATAGTTTACTTGTTAAACCTGAGTTAAAGCGCAACTCTATTTTAGAATTAAACATCGATCTCTAATATTTTTGCCGACCAATCCTAAAATAAAATTATGAAACCCCAAAAATTAACAACAAATCAAAACAGTTTCGCAAAACAATATCCATTGTTTGCAATCATCTAAAAAAGCTTATCAAAATTACTACTCTTTTGGTATTCTTTGTAGCCCTATCAAGTTGTAGTGATGATGATGATCCTTTGAGTAAAGAAAATCAAATCACAAGCTTTGCCTTTACCGCAGAAAATAATGATGGCTTATCACAAGATATCACAGCAATAATCAATGCAGAGGATTTTACTATTACTGCTGTAGTTCCTGCTGATACTGATGTGTCTAGCTTGGTACCTACAATTGCAATATCACAAGACGCCTCTGTAAACCCAAATACAGAAACCGCAGCCGATTTTAGTGATCCTGTAA
>CAKMZM010000038.1:0-12808 GCA_929200365.1 uncultured Flavobacteriaceae bacterium
ATCTTATAAAACGTTTTTGATTTAAGTGAAAATAGCGGTTTTGTGACCAGATAAAGCATTTTTTTACTAGCATAGCAGGTGGAAGTCAAAAAATGTAAAATATGGGTGCAAAAAGATATTTTTTTAGCAAATTGAAAAAATTTTAAATCACTTCAATATATAGTGTTAAAAAAGTTAATAAAACTATCAATATTTTAACTTTTTCTTTAATGAGTTTTTAGATGTTAATAGATGGGTATTTTCTTTAGTATGATAAGGTATCAAAATCAATATTGCTAACATTTATTTTTAAACACATCTTAAGATATAGATATGTTATTGTTGGATGTAAGGTGTTGTTTTTTAGTGATTTAAATGTTTTATTGTTACCTCTGTTATAAAGTGATTGTTAATTGTAGTAGGCTCTTGGGTATGATGTAAAATAAACCTTATTTCTGTTTTTCTTTCATGTTTTACAACATATGTTTTTTAAATTTTTGAATTCAGATGATAGATTTACATTAGTATTTTTTTAATACTATCAGCTTTGGATTTATATACCTTTGTTGTTATAAGGAGTAAATCTATGATGATAAGCAGTCAAAAAGTACTAATAGTTGAAGATGAGTTTTCTATTGCATTAGATATTAAAATTAGTTTAGAAAAATTGGGCTACGTTATAGTAGGGATTGCTACTAATTATAAAGAGGCAATACATTATTGTACAGACACTACTACTATGCCAGACATTGTTATCATGGATATTAATATCTCTGGAGATAAAAACGGTATTGAAACTGCAGAAGATATTTACGAGAAATATGAAATTCCGATTATTTTTCTTACTGCTAATGCAGATAATACTACTTTTAAAGAAGCTTTGCAGGCCAGACCTTTTGGATTTTTATTAAAGCCATACAATATAAAAGAGTTGTCTTTTGCAATTCAAATAGCTTTACAAAAACAACTCGAAAACAAAAATGACAAAACTATACTGCCCAAGACTAAAATATTAGATACTTTATTTGTTAAAGATAAATCTCAGCTTATAAGTGTTAAAATAGATGAAATTTTATGGGTAAAAGCCATGGATAATTATACTCAGATTATTACCAGAGATAAAAAAGTTGTAGTAAATATGTTCTTAAAAGAATTTTATGAAAAAGTACCACAAGATAAGTTCTTGAGAGTTCATAGGTCATATATGGTAGCTATAGATAAGATTGATAAAATAGAAAGCAGATTTGTTTTTATTGGAGATACAAATATTCCGATAAGCAAAGCGTATAAGAATGAATTATTAGAACGATTGGATATTTTATAAACATGAAGAGAGTAGTAGTACATTTTTTTAAGAGATATGGTTCTCTCTTTTTTTTATTTTTCTATGCTTCAGTAACTGCACAAACCGATAGCTTAGAACAAAAATTGGTAACAGCATCTAAACAGGAAAAAATAGAAATCTATAAACAATTAGTCAATACATATAGCAAGATAGAGATAGATAAAGCTCTTGACTATGCTAAGCAAGGGTTGGAACTTGTAAAGGATGAGTATACCAAGAGTACAGGGTTTTTTTATTTAAGAATGGGGAATTTCTATAATGATAAATCAGAACATGAAACGGCATTGTTTTATAATAAAAAAATGCTAGAGGTTGCAAAAAGATTACAATATGAATTGGGAGTAGCGAAGAGCTATCAAAATATTGGAGTGACCTATGTGAAAATGGGGAACTATAATCGGGCTCTTGATTATTACTTAAAGGCACTTGGTATCTATCAAGTACTAGAGGAAGAGAATTTTATTGTAGGGATAACAGGTAATATTGGTTCTTTATATTCTTGTAGATTAAAAGATTATAAAAATGGATTGTTATATTACAATAAGGCATTAGAGCTATCAAAAAAAAATGGAAATGAAGAATTTAGAGCTCATATTTTAGGTGCTGTTAGTGAACTGTATATGGGTCAAAAAGAATATACAAAGGCAAGAAATGTATTAGAAGAATCTATCAGTATTGCTGAAAAAATAAATGCCATTGAAATTATTATATCAGGATATAATAATTTATCTCTAATAAATATCGAAGAAAAAAAATTTAATAAAGCAATAGAATATACTAAAAAAGCATTACAGATTCAATTAGAAAGAGGATCTTCTGAGGATATTTCACAGATCTATTTAACATTAGGAGATATCTACGATAAACTCGAAAATATTGAAGCTGCAACATCATATTATAATAAAGCATTGCTGGCAGCTACAGAAACAAAAGCTTTACCACAATTATCAAAAGTATATCAGGCACTTCATAAATATTATGACAAGAAAAAGGAATATAAAAAAAGCTATGAATATCTGTTAAAATACAATACAGTTAAAGATTCATTATTTTCAGAGGAAAAACATAAGCAGCTTAGAGAAATACAAGCAAAGTTTGATATAGAAAGCAAAGAAAAGGAAGTCGAAATACTAACCAAAGAAAATGAGATAAAGGCTTTAGAAAATGAAAGCCAGAGAACTACACAAATTGTATTGATAACAGTATTAGGAGCACTACTAATAGTATTGGTAACACTAGTATATGCATATAAGAACAAGCAAAAAACCAATAGAGTTCTCATAGAAAAAAATAGTAAAATATCTCAAACCCTGAAAGATCGAGAAGTGCTATTAAAAGAAGTGCATCACCGGGTAAAAAATAACTTGCAAATTGTCTCTAGTTTGCTAAGTCTTCAGGGTAAATTTAGTGAGCATAAGAGTGTTACAGAGATTTTACAAGAGATTCAGAACAAAATACAAGCCATGGCTATTATTCATGAAAAACTATATTCTTCTCATGATCTATCTAAGATTAATTTGCGAACTTATTTAGATAATTTATTAGCTTATTTTAATACTAGTTATGCACTCTCAGAACAGAATATAATCATAAATAAGACCATAGATCATATTAACTTAGATATGGATTATCTGGTTCCTTGCGGTTTGATTGTTAATGAGATTATTGCTAATAGTATTAAGCATGCTTTTCAAGACAATCAAGGAGGGCAAATTAGTATAGAGGCTTCCAGAAATAACGATCAATGTATTCTTACTGTAAAAGATACAGGAGTTGGTTTTCCAGAAGATTTTGAAATTGAAAATAGTAAATCTCTTGGGATGCAACTCATACAAGGATTAACTCAACAAATTAATGGATCAATACATATTATTTCTAATCCAGGAGCGTACTATACTATTGCATTTAATATTGCCACATAATACTAGAAAAACAGATCGACTTTACCCAGCATTTCAATACACTCACCAAGTAAAGAGTGCGATATACCATATTAATTTAGAAACTATATAAATAGAATATAGATTTGCTTGATGAATTTAAAAAACAAGCAATGAGACATATTATGAAATTATCAAATACTGTAAGTACTATTTTCTCTCTACTTTTTATAATGAGTTGTAATTCTGGCGATGATGATGATGCTACTACTACTGCTGCTTCAACACCTAGTATTGCTATAGAAGAAGGGATGCTTAAAGATTTCCCATTATTTGCGCTGCAATACAAAGAAATAAATATTGTAGATCCAGAGATTGTAGATAATAAAGAAGTAAAGTATGGAGAAATTAAAATTACCATACCTAGTACAGTCTCTTTAGATAATATATATGCATCTATAACATCAGCAGAGCTTAACCTGAGTAAGTTTAGTATTTCTCCTGGTAATGATGTTGGATTGTCTTATGAAGATCAAAAGATAAATGTATATACGATTACAACAGCTACAGGAGATAAAAAGGAACTGCTTCATTATAATGTTAGTATCGTAAAAGAGATAGTACCAGAGCCAGAAACGCTAAAAATAACAAGTTTTACATTTGAAAAGAGTAAAAATCCAGATCTTCCTAATGATATCGAGATTTCTACGAGAATAGAAGATAATTATCGAGATAAAATATATCTCTTTGTACCTCTGGGAACAGATTTTACAAATTTGACACCTACTATTACTTATGATGGAGCAAAACTTTATTATACTCAGGATTCTTCTGAAGCGGAATATCCTGAAGAAGGTACAAGTATTGATTTTAAATACCCTAAATATTTTATGTTATCGGTTAAAGATGCAGGGGGTGAAAAATATAAAATAACCGATGTAATTGTAGATGTGATAAACCCTGTTAGGATAGAAACAGTATCGGTTACAACTCCAGATACAAAACAACAGACTCGTGGATATTTTACAGGGGTAACAAAATTGACCAATCAAGGTAATCATAAGATCATATATAGAAGTACTTCTTATGAGAATATGAGTCCTGTTATTACTCCTGTTAGCAATGTAATTACTGCTAATAGATCAACACCTTCAGGAGGACTAATACCAGGAGAAAGTTGTGACATAAATATTATCGTAAATGGATATTTTCCTGAAGGAACATATAAAACAACTGCAGTTTTTTATTCTAAAATACAATATAATGATTATGAAGAGGTTAGTGATTTATTAGAGCCAGTACGACTCGATATCACTTCAAAAATCGTTAAATAATTAGGATTTTTATACCACAATATTTAGGAATATAAGAACTAAACAAAAAACGTCACGGTGGTATAAGCCGTGACGTTTTTTTATAATCAATTTATAAAATTATGTTGCTGTAGTAGCTAAAGGCACTGTAGCAACTTTCTTTTTACTAAACCTAACTTTTATACGATGTACAATAAAGAATAAACACGGTACAATAATTAAAGTTAAGAATGTAGCTATAATTAATCCATATATAACGGTCCAGGCTAGTGGTCCCCAGAAAATTACATTATCGCCACCTAGATATATTTTAGGATCTCCAGTACTAAATAACGAGAAGAAATCTAAATTAAATCCTATAGCCAAAGGGATCAACCCTAAAACAGTAGTAATCGCTGTTAATAATACAGGTCGTAAACGAGCTTTACCACCTTTAATAATAATTTTCATTACTTCCTGATTAGGCAGAATATTTTTTTCAGGAACGCCAAGTTCTACTTTTTTACGATCAATTAATAGTTGCGTATAATCCAGTAGAACTACACCATTATTTACTACAATCCCTGCCAATGAGATAATACCCATCATGGTCATCATAATTACAAAAGAAGCTCCGGTAAGCAAAATCCCTCCAAAAACACCTATAAAACTTAAGAAAATAGCAATCATAATAATGGTAGGCTTAGAAATAGAACTAAACTGAAATATTAGAATCAACATGATAAGTCCTAATCCAGAGAAAAAGGCACTCATTAAGAAAGCCATTTGCTTACCTTGTTCTTCTATCTGACCAGTATAATCAATCTTAACACCTCTAGGCAATTTAATAAAACTAGCCATTTCGGTCTGAATCTGGGATACAATTGCTCCTGCATCGGTAAAACCAGGTTGAAGCCCAGAGTATACGGTAACCACTCTCTTTGTATCTTTATGTTTGATAGCACTAAAAGATGAGGTATTTCTTTGTGAAGCTACTACAGAAACAGGTATTTCTTTTAATTGTCCTGTAGCTTGATCTCTAAATGTAATATTTTGATTGAATAGTGCACTTGTATTATATCTGTTATCTTCATTAAACCGAACATAGATATCATAATCTTCGCCATCTTCCTTATATACACCAGCTTTCTCTCCAAAGATTGAACGACGCAGTTGGTTACCAACCTGACCAGCAGCTACACCTAATTCACCAGCTTTTTCGCGATCCACAACAACTTGCATAGCTGGCTTTCCTTTATTAACATCAATTTTTAATTCCTCTATACCAGGAATATTTTTTTCATTAATAAAATTGCGCATCTGCTCTGCAATATTGATCAATTCATCATAATCTGGTCCTTCGATTTCAATATTAATAGGATAACCAGCAGGAGGACCAACAGGGTCTTTTTCTACCGAAATAGCAACACCAGGATAAATTCCTTTTAGTGCTTCCTGAACCTTACTTCGAAGAACTTCAGAGTCTTTTCCTTTTCGATATTTAAACTCTCTCATGGTTGCCGTAATCTTTGCTTTATGAGGCATTTCAGCATTGCTTCCTCCATCAGTCTGAGGATTTCCAGCTCCTTCTCCTACTTGCGATACCGCAGATTCTACAAGGAAATTATGATTTTTTCCTTCTATATACTCTGTGTCGTTTACAACAGCATAAACACGTTGTTCAATTTCTTTGGTAATCGTATTGGTTTTGTCGATATCGGTTCCCTGAGGATATTCAACATAAACCACAATTTGATTGGGTTTATTGTCGGGAAAGAATTCTACTTTGGTGCGTTGACTTCCGATAGAAGCTCCAAACATGGCAAAAACTATGAATAACAACATAAAGGTACTAAATACAAATCCATAGGCTCTCCAGCCTTTTAATGCCGAAGCAAGAAAACGTTGATATTGATTTTCTAACCAAGCCAGAATTCTTTTTTGAAAGAAATTAGCCGCTCTTTTTAAAATATATTTATAGACCCAAAACATAATGGCTGTAAAAATCATTACACTACCAAGCCCTCGAACAGCTCCTCCAAAAATCAATATAAAAACTCCAACACCTCCTAATAGGATACTAAGTCGAATCAATTGTTTTGTCGTTAATGTCTTTTCACCAATTTCCATAAATTGTGATACCAGCATTGAGTTGATGAATATGGCTACGAATAGTGACGACCCTAATACTACTGATAATGTGATTGGGAAATAGATCATAAACTGCCCCATTACCCCTGGCCACATTCCCAGAGGAATAAATGCTGCTACAGTAGTGGCTGTAGAAATAATGATAGGATAGGCAATCTCACCAATTCCTTTCTTTGCAGCTTCGATTCTCGACATACCTTCTTCTTCCATTAAACGATATACATTTTCTACGACTACAATACCGTTATCTACAAGCATCCCCAATCCCATGATTAATGCAAAAAGAATCATAGTGTTCATTGTATACCCTAATGCAGAAAGAATCATAAAAGACATAAACATAGACATTGGGATTGCAAATCCAACAAATAATGCATTTCTAAACCCTAAAAAGAACATCAAAACTCCAACAACCAAGATAATACCAAAGATGATATTATTAACCAGATCACTTACCTGATTATTTGTTTTTTCAGATTGGTCATTTGCAACTGTAACACTTAGATTTTGTGGAAATACATTTTCCTTAGCTTCGTCAAGAATTCCATTTATTTTCTCTACAGCTTCGATCATATTTTCTCCAGAACGTTTCTTTACATCCAACATCACAACACTATGACCATACTCTCTGGCGTAGGTGGTTTTATCTTCTTCTTTAAAAGTAACCTTGGCAATATCTCTAAGATACACCGCACCGTCCTGAGATTTTACGACAAAACCATCAAGTTCTGAGGGGCGATCAATTTCCCCCAGAATTCGTATCGTACGTCGTTGACCACTGGCGATCATATTTCCTGCAGACATGGTCATGTTTCCATTACGTATGGTATTGATCACATCATCAAAACTCACTTTGGCAGCCATCATTTTGTAGATATCTACAGCAACTTCTACCTCTTTTTCCTGAGCTCCACGAATATCTGCTTTTTTGATTTCTTTAAGATCGCCTATTTCATCTTCAAGATATTCGGCAAATTCTTTCAGTTTTTCTACTGGATAATCCCCCGAAATATTGATATTCATAATAGGGGTTTCTTCAGAAATACTTAAATCAAAAACATTGGGCTCTACTTTGGCACCATTAAAAGTTGGCCAATCTTCATTTGCTTTTTCAGAATCAACCTCATCTTTTACTTTTTGCTTAGCTGCTGGTACAGAAAGCTCTTCATCAAACTCTACAGTTATAATACCGTAGTCTTCTTGTGAGGTTGAAAGAATTTCGACTACATTACTTACGCTTTTTAATTTGTCCTCTAGTGGATCTATAATTAGGCGTTCGATATCCTCGGCAGTATTCCCTGGGTAAGGTATACTAATGTATATTTTGGTCTCATTAATTTCAGGGAAGTTTTCTCGTGGCATAGAGAAGTATGCAGAAAGTCCCAAAATCAAGAATATACCAATCATTACATAGATAGTAGTTGGATTATTTATCGCCCAAGACGATAATCTAAATTCCTTATCTACCTTTTTTTTATTAACTTCTTCCATAGGAGTGTTAGTTTAAAATTTTAACTTTCTGACCATCTTTTACACTTCTTGCACCTTCACTAATTATAGCATCACCACTAGTAAGACCTTCGGTAATCTCTATAAGGTCTCCTTGTGTTTTCCCTGTTTTTATGATTGCTCTTCTGGCTTCGGCAATATTCTGGCTATCTTTGCCAGAAGTAATATAAGTATATTGATCTCCTTCTGCATTTTCAGAAATAATACTTTGGGGTATTAAGATCGCTTTCTCATTAGTATAATCATTAATCTTTACCTTGGCTGTAAGATTAGGTTTTACAGTTCCTCCATTTGAGGGGATTCCAACTTCTACGACAAAAGAACGATTGTTTGGATTGATATAGTTTCCTACTTGACGTATTTTTGTATTGATTGTTTTTGCGAGAACTGGGAAATACACTTCTACATCTTTGCCTTTTGTAATGTTTGGTATATAACGTTCTGGCACTTCAATTTCTATATACATATCATCTAAATTAACGATACGTATCACTGGTGTTTGCCCTGGTGAAACGACACTCCCTTGCTCTGTTATAACATCATCAATAACTCCAGAAAATGGCGCATTTATCGTAGTTTTCATTAATTGACGTTTGATCTGGTTTACTGCATTTTGCTGTGCTTCAAAATTTGTTTTAGCTTGTAAAAACTGTATTTCCGAACCAATTTTTTGTTCCCAAAGTCTTTTTTGACGATCAAAAGTGGTTTTGGCTAGTTGCGCTTGTACCTCTACCTGAGATAATTGTTGACTTAATCCACCATCATCAATTCTGGCTAACAGTTGACCTTTGGATACTTTTTGTCCTTCTTTAACATAGATTCTGGTAAGGATACCACTCATTTCTGGATATAGTACTATGTTTTTCTTCGTTTCTACATTTCCTTGCAATTCTAGGTAATGATTAAACAAGGTATCTTTGGCCATAATTGTAGTTACCAAAGGAAGCTTTTTTACAGAATCCAAAACGGCAATGGCATCGTCTAATTGCTTTAATTGATTAGCAACTGCTTGTTGTTCTGCTACAATCTCAGTTCGCTTGGTACGTAAGGCTTGTAGATTACCGTCTTCTATAATTTTGTCGATAGACTTAGTGTTGTTTTGTCCACATGAAATGATAAGAAGTGATATAGATAATATGGTAAGTATCTTTTTCATAATATGGTTAATTATTGTTTGGTGTATTTAAAATCGTTTCTAGTTCAGCTTTTTTGTTGATAATGGTAAGCATAGCATTTAACACTTCGTTTTGAGAAGAGTATAACTGTAATTGTGCTTGTCTTAATTCAAAACTAGAAGCAAGACCTTCTGTATATTTAATCTGATTTTTTTTCTCAATTCGCTCTGCCAGTGCAAGATTTTGTTTTAAGGTAGTATAGCTTTCTATTGCAAACTTATAATCACTTATTGCGGTATCATATTTAAGTTGTATCTCTCGCTGAATTCTCAAAAAATTGGTTTTTGATTGTTCATTAGCTATTCTGGCTTGTTGTGTTTTGGCACTTCTCTTTAAAGAACAGAAAATAGGGATCTTCAGGCTTGCTCCTAAAATTGAAGACTGAAACCACCGTTGATCACTATCTAAAAAGGTAAAAGAATTACTATTGGCTTGTGTACCATAATTAACAAATGCAGACAAAGAAGGTAGTGCCTTACTTTTTTCTAATTTTAACTGCAATCTTTTTTGTTCGGTATCAAAATATGCTAATCTGTAATCTATATTATTTTCTATAATAAATGGTTTGGCAATAACAGATTGATCCATATTTTTTAAAGCAAGACCATCCAAATTATCAGAAAGCACGATAGTAGAATCTACAGAAATTCCAAGGGTTAAGTTGAACATCTGTATAGCAATTTTTTCTAACCGTTCTGCATTATTAAATTGATTAGTGATCTGTGATAAAGTAATTTGCAGTTGTTCTACATCTTCTTCTTCTGCGAGACCATTTTCAAAAATCTTTTTTATTTCCTGATAATTTTTCTCTAGAGCAGCGACATTGTTTTTAAGGATTTTTACATTTTCCTGAGCTACAAGTACACTACCATAAGCATTGATAACGCCTTTGCGAACTTCGAGCTGTGTCTTTTCTTCTACATCATTACTATACTGTACAAAACTTTTTACTGCTTCTACACCTACAAGATATGACCCATCAAAAATAAGTTGACTTAGTGTTACTGTTGCCGATGCCTGTTGTTTTGTTCCAAAAACTACAGGAACAAAAGTCCCAGGTTCTCCACCAGTAACTTCTCCTGGTAATAACGAAACAGGTTGTTTTAATTGATTTTGATAATCAACAGATGCATCAACTTGAGGAAATCCAGTTGCTAATGTTTCCCATTTTCTTTTAAGTGCTTTTGCTACATCGCGTCTTGCATTAATAGATTGATAACTATTTTCTAATGCGAATTCTATCGCCTCATCTAGTGTAAAGGAATATGAAGAATTTGCTGGTGGTTGTTGAGCTAATATTGTGGTTGTAAATAGCCAACCCAGACAGATTAACCAAAGGTTGTTTCTCATAGATATTACTCTTTTATTAGTAGATTGTTTAAAATTTCTAATCCTTTTTTTGTGGAAATGCCCCTCACATGATATTCCAAATAATCTGCCATAAGCTGAGTTATAGGAAATTTTTGCATCGGAAACATTTCTTGATCCTTTATTCCAGTTGCTCCAATAAAATATATTCTCGAAATAAATTGGATATCTATATTTTTTCTAAAAACACTTTCCTTAATTCCTCTATCCAGATTTTCAATAACGCATTCTTGCATTACATCAAATTGTCTGGCTTTAAGAACTTTGTAAATCTTGGGGTAATATTTTTGAAGCTGGTACTGCGGAGCAGTTTTTTCATTTTTAAGATGATACATCACAAAAGCTTTTATTGCATATAGTTCTTCTATTGGATTTTTTTTTTGATCTACAATAGTGTCTATTCCATCAGAAATAATGCGAAAAAGATGATCTGTAGTCGCTTTTACCAGTGCTGTTTTGTTTTGAAAATGAGTGTAAATTGTTTTTTTAGAAATTCCCATCTCGGTAGCGAGATCGTCCATAGTAACACTCTTAAAACCCAAATTCAGAAACATATCACTAGCTTTTCCTATTATTTTATCCTTCATTAGGGGCTTATTTTTTGGCAAATGTACACTAGGAAACTTTAGGAACAATAAAAGTTTCCTTAGTTTTGCAATTTTTTAACACTATACATAATCTAGAGCTTAGCAAAGCCTTTTAACAAGTTTAGGTATGAGATGTTATATTAGCTTCAGTTTTTTAAAAAGTTTCAATTACTTTAGCATAAAAAATACTGTGCATACAATTTCTGATTATCAGGGGTATTTTTTAGAGTATCTATCTAAAAAAACAAAAATTAAAGAACCTAAAAATCTATACGAACCCATATCTTATATCCTTAATCTAGGTGGTAAACGACTACGTCCTGTGTTGGTATTATTAACTTGCGAAATTTTTGGGGGATCATATAAAAAAGCTTTAGATGCAGCGCTGGCCATAGAGGTTTTTCATAACTTTTCATTAATACACGATGATATTATGGACGACGCCCCCCTTAGACGAGGCAAAGAAACTGTTCATGAGAAATGGAATATAAATACAGGAGTTCTTTCTGGAGATGCCATGTTGATTAATGCTTATCAACTGTTTGAGAATTATGAGGGAGATACGTTTAGAGAACTGGCTAAACTATTTACAAAAACAGCAATAGAAGTATGCGAAGGACAACAATATGATATTGATTTTGAGACCAGAGATGATGTAACTATTCCCGAATATATTAAAATGATAGAATATAAGACAGCAGTTTTGGTTGGTGCAGCAATGAGAGTGGGAGCAACCGTCGCTAATGCTCCAGAGGATTGTAGGTCTTCGATTTATGATTTTGGAAGATTATTAGGATTAGCATTTCAACTTCAAGATGATTATTTGGATGCTTTTGGTGATCCGAAGACCTTTGGTAAACAAGTAGGAGGAGATATTATAGAGAATAAAAAAACTATTTTGTATCTAAAAGCTTTGGAGTTTGCAAGTGAAGAAGAGCAAAAACAATTAAGAGAATTATTTTCTCATACCCCTAATGATCCATCCCAAAAAATAGATACGATAAAGCATCTTTTTGAAACAACTGGAGCAAAAGATAAAACACGATTAGAGATTAAAAAATATACCAATCAAGCATTTTCGGTTTTACAAAACCTCTCTATTACAGAGGATAAAAAAACGATATTGAAATCGTTTGGAGAACAATTAATGAATAGAAATGTCTAACAAATATAATCTAATAACAGCAAAGCAATTGATAGATGAGGTCTCTAATTCTGATCTGTATCCTCAGTTTATGATTCAGTTACAAAAAGATTTGAATCGTGCAGGGATTGATTATGATATTAAGAGTAAGACTCCTCAGGATCTGTTTTCTGAAGTGGCGTACTTGCTTGTTGAAAAATTACAGAATGCTTTTAATGAGTATCTTAATTTGTTGTATGCTGTAGATGTATCTGAAACTAAGATAAGAAGTCTGGATTCTGAAGATAGTGTTGATATAGCAGAACATGCTACATATTTGATTTTAAAGCGAGAATGGCAAAAAGTTTGGTACAGGAACAAAAGATGAGGTTGTATTTG
>CAKMZM010000038.1:12908-16637 GCA_929200365.1 uncultured Flavobacteriaceae bacterium
TACGTTATAAATATAGGACACTTCGCAAAGCCGAAAAAAACTCGTGAAATATGGAGGAAAACCACATAATTGTATTTTTTATTTGTGGTAAGGTAACTTTTTAGAAAAACACACCAACAAAAGGAGTGTAAGCGCTTCCGTAGATACTTTTATCACTATCGTAAAGAAGATCATAACGAATGCCAACACTTACATTACCAATACGATAACCACCACCAATGAATAGTGAGGGATACCAATAGTTTTCTCTGAAATCTTCTGTGTTTTCAATTTCAAGAGTTCTCGAAACTCCCATTTCCTGAAACTCAAGTGAGAGTCGAATTTCTCGTATTGGGCTATAAAAAGCAAGTAAGCTTCCTCCATAATTGGTCGCTGTAAAATTGTTAGATTTGATATATCCAAAACTAACTCCAATTCCAGTAGCAAATTGTTCATTGAAACTATATATAGCCATTGGCTCAATTACTCCACTAAAAGTATCATTGCCAAAACCAATTCCCAAATTCCCTCCAAAACTTACATCAGACCAAAAATTATCGTTTTGAGAATAACTTTTTTGTAAGGAAAATAAAATTGAAAGAACTAAAGCAAGGATTTTAATATTTTGATGAACATTTACTTTCATTGTTAATTTTATAAAAAATTCTAAGATAAATATAAATAATTCGATACTTAATATACCGTAATTATTGTATTTTTGTGGCGTTTTATTATTAAAAAGACAGTTGAATACTTACTTATGGATAAATATTCATTTTTGAATGCGGCTAATACCGCATTTTTTGCAGATTTATATGATCAATATTTGCAAAGCCCTGATAGTGTAGAACCTAGTTGGAAAGCATTTTTTCAAGGGTTTGATTTTGGATTAGAAAGCGCTATTGGCTCAGGAGAAACCATGTATGTTGATCAAGTACCAGGAGAAACTGTTGCTGTTCCCCAAAATGTTCAAAAAGAATTTCAAGTAGTTCGATTAATAGACGGATATAGAACTCGAGGGCATTTGTTTACCAAAACAAATCCTGTAAGAGATAGAAGAAAGTATGCTCCTACATTAGCATTAGAGAATTTTGGATTAAGCCAAAGCGATCTTAACACAGTGTTTAATGCAGGAGAAATTATAGGAATAGGACCAAATACATTAAGTAATATTGTTGTTCTTTTAGAACAAATATATTGTGATTCTGTTGGTATCGAATATATGTATATTCGTAACCCAGAGGAACGAGAATGGATACAAGCCCGGGTTAATTTTAATACCAACAGAACCAAATTTTCTGTAAAACAAAAGAAGCATATTCTTAAAAAACTAAATCAGGCAGTTTCATTCGAAAGCTTTTTACATACTAAATATGTGGGGCAAAAACGATTTTCTCTGGAAGGAGGGGAATCTCTTATTCCTGCTCTTGATACTTTGATAGAAAAGGCAGCTGATCTAGGAGTAAAAGAATTTGTAATGGGAATGGCGCACCGTGGTCGTTTAAGTACACTGACCAATATTTTTGGAAAAAGCCCAAAAGACATCTTTAGCGAATTTGATGGGAAAGACTATGAAGAAGCAATATTTGACGGGGATGTAAAATATCACCTGGGCTGGACTTCTAAACGAGAATCAGATTCTGGAAAAGCAATTAATATGAATATTGCTCCGAATCCATCACATTTGGAAACGGTAGGTGCAGTTGTAGAAGGAATAACCAGAGCAAAACAAGATACACATTATAAAGAAAATATTTCTCAGGTGTTGCCAATAGTGGTTCATGGTGATGCAGCTGTAGCTGGACAAGGACTTGTCTATGAGATTGTTCAAATGGCTCAGCTAGATGGATACAAAACAGGAGGAACTATACATATAATAGTGAACAATCAAATTGGGTTTACGACTAACTATCTCGATGCACGTTCATCAACGTATTGTACCGATGTTGGTAAAGTTACTTTATCTCCTGTGTTACATGTTAATGCAGATGATGCAGAAGCAGTTGTTCATGCCACTAATTTTGCGTTAGATTTCAGAATGAATTTTGGTCGTGATGTGTTTATAGATTTACTGGGATATCGTAAATATGGTCATAACGAAGGAGATGAACCACGCTTTACTCAGCCTAAACTATATAAAGCTATTAGCAAACACAAAAATCCAAGAGATATTTATGCAGAAAAATTGATCTCTGAAGGTATTATTGATAGAGATTATGTTGCTAAACTTGAAAAAAAATATAAAGCATCTCTTGAGGAAGAACTAGAAGATTCCAGAAAACAGGAAAAAACTATCATTACTCCATTTATGCAAGATGAATGGGCAGGTTTTGAAAGAGTGCAGGAAGATAAAATGATGGAAGTAGTTGATACTACTTATCCAAAAGAAAAACTTACCAAAATAGCAGAAGTTATTACCAAGCTGCCTTCAGATAAAAAGTTTCTTCGTAAAATAGAGAAAATAGTAAATGACCGATATAAAAGATTCTTTGAAACAGACCAATTAGACTGGGCAATGGGAGAATTATTGGCTTATGGCTCTTTGTTAAAAGAAGGATATGATGTAAGAATGAGTGGGCAAGATGTAGAACGAGGAACGTTCTCGCATAGACATGCCGTTATCAAAGTAGAGGATAGCGAAGAAGAAGTAGTGTTGCTAAATAATCTAAAAGGAGATCAGGCAGATTTTTATATCTATAATTCATTATTGTCAGAATATGGAGTAGTAGGATTTGATTATGGGTACGCCATGGCAAGTCCAAAAACATTAACGATCTGGGAAGCGCAATTTGGAGATTTTAGTAATGGTGCGCAGATTATGCTAGATCAGTATATCTCTTCTGCAGAGGATAAATGGAAACTACAAAACGGTTTGGTGATGTTGTTACCCCATGGTTATGAAGGACAAGGGGCAGAACACTCTTCGGCGCGTATGGAAAGATATCTGCAACTTTGTGCAAAAGACAATATGTTTATAGCAGATGTAACAACACCTGCTAATTTGTTTCATTTACTGCGTAGACAGATGAAAGCAAAATACCGTAAACCTTTGGTAGTATTTACACCAAAGAGTTTATTAAGGCATCCAAAAGTACATTCTTCTGTAGATGATTTTGTTAACGGAAGTTTTAAGACAGTATTAGATGATCCAGATGCAAAAGCAACAGCTGTAAAAACGCTGGTTTTTTGTACAGGTAAATTCTATTATGATTTATTAGAAGAAAAAGAAAAACTAGGAAGGAAAGATGTAGCTTTGGTAAGAATAGAGCAATTATTCCCTTTACCAGTAGCAGAGATGAATGCTATGATCAAAAAGTATAAAGCAGATGAGGTAGTCTGGGCACAAGAAGAACCCCGTAATATGGGTGCATTAAGCCATATGTTAATGAATTATGATGAAGCAAAAACATTTAGATTTGCAAGTAGAAGATCATATGGAGCTCCTGCCGCAGGAAGTGCAACCCGTTCTAAACGAAGACATCAACAAGTAATTGATTATGTGTTTGATAAAACAAAAAATAATCAAAGAAGATAAAATTTAGTAAATAAGTAAGTATAGTTAAAAATTTCCAAAAAAAATTATACAAAGGATAAATTCAGAATTATGGCTTTAGAAATGAAAGTCCCATCACCGGGAGAATCTATTACAGAAGTAGAAATAGCTCAATGGCTTGTTGAGACTGGTGATTATGTCGAAAAAGATCAGGCAATTGCCGAAGTAGACAGTGATAAAGCAACCTTAGAATTACC
>CAKMZM010000038.1:16737-21899 GCA_929200365.1 uncultured Flavobacteriaceae bacterium
AGATAAAAGGAACAGGTCGAGACGGGCGTATTACTAAAGCTGATGCATTAGATGCAAAACCAGCAATGGGAACTCCAGGATCAGGAAATAGGGGAGAGTCACGCAAGAAATTATCAATGCTTCGTCGTAAAGTAGCAGAACGATTAGTTTCAGTTAAAAATGAAACAGCAATGCTAACTACGTTTAACGAAGTAGATATGCAACCTATTTTTAATCTTCGTAAAGAGTATAAAGAAGCGTTTAAGGCTAAACATGGAGTTAGCCTTGGGTTTATGTCTTTCTTTACACTAGCCTGTGTAAGAGCTCTACAAATGTATCCTGCTGTTAACTCAATGATCGATGGTAAAGAAATGATCTCTTATGATTTTCAGGATATCAGTATTGCAGTTTCTGGTCCTAAAGGATTAATGGTTCCTGTAATTCGTAATGCAGAGCATTTAAGTTTCAGAGGAGTAGAGTCTGAAGTTAAACGTTTGGCGATAAGAGCTCGTGAAGGACAAATTACTGTCGATGAAATGACCGGGGGAACCTTTACTATTACCAACGGTGGTGTGTTTGGTAGTATGTTGTCTACTCCTATTATTAACCCGCCACAGAGCGCTATACTGGGGATGCATAATATTGTTGAGCGTCCTATTGTAAGAGATGGGCAAATAGTAGTAGCACCTATTATGTATGTAGCATTATCTTATGATCATAGAATTATCGATGGTAAAGAATCTGTAGGATTTCTGGTAGCAGTAAAAGAAGCTTTAGAAAACCCAGAAGAATTACTTATGGATAATAAGGTAACTAAAGCCTTAGAATTATAATATTTAAAGAGAGTGTAAATCTAACCTTGAGACAAGGTTAGATTTACACTCTCTCAATTTAATTTGACAGTTGCAGAATTAATAAATGACATTGGAAAAATCATCATATTTTTAATGATATTGATGTCTGTTTTCTTAATTACTGTAAAATCAACTAAAAAATTATCAAACTATTTATTTACAGCCTTTCTTTTAGTTACTGCTTTTGACTTATCGGGGATGTTTTTATCAATTCAAGATGCTACTTTAAACAGTTTTAAAATTGCTTCTGTTTTGCTTCAAATGCCTTTGTATTATTTGTATGTGCAATCTGTTTGTTATTTTAATTTTAAACTAGAAACAAAGCACTTTCTACATACGCTTTTGTTTTTAGGTGTGATTATATTATTTATGGCTACTTCTATTTCTGAGAAAAGCTATTCAATTTATCAAATAATCACTAAAATACAGTACTATAGTTATATAATTGCTGTGTTTTTTACTTTGAATCATTTTAAAAAATTATACCAAGAAAACTATTCTGCTAATCATTACAACATCTATAAATGGCTTTTGCAAATCACTATTTTATTTTTAATTGGAAGCAGCATTGTATTACTCCGGGATTTTACTCCATCTGGACGAAATGGCTTTCTGCTAGTTGGTTTAAACTTATTGATAAGTATTTTTGCATTGTTCGTTATTTGCTGGTTTGTTTTAAAGGCATTGTATAAACCCAGTTTGTTTTTAGGGGTTGACAAAAATTTAATTCCTCTTAAACCTACAAAAAAAATAGATGCTGAAGCCGAACAGGTTTTAGAACAACTTTCTAATCATATGATGGTAAACAAACCATATCTGGATCCCGAATTTAATCTGCAAAAATTAGCATTGGGGATACACTTTCCTGAGAAACAACTTTCACAACTCATAAACCAACAAATAGGAAAACATTTTTTTGATTATATCAATGAATTTCGAATAAATGAGGCCAAAATACTATTAAAGAAAAAACCTGATTTAACTGTTTTGGAAATATTATATGAGACGGGTTTTAATTCAAAATCATCATTTTACACTGCGTTTAAAAAACAAACTTCCCAAACACCAACTGCATACAGGAAATCATAAAGTAATAATAGTCCGACTTTAAATCGGACTATTATTATATTAAAAAAAGAGTTCGATTTCCGATACTCGTACTTTTTATTTGGCGATATGTTTCACTTTTGTCTAGAACAAAAAATATATTAAAATGAAACATAAAGTTTTTATTATTTTCTCATTTCTAATCGCTCAATCACATTTTGTTTTAGGCCAAACCAATACAATAGAGCAGCAATCTTATACTAAAGTTGATTCGCTATTCAATTCCTTTTATCAATCTAATAAAACAGGTGCCGCTTTAGCCATAATTAAAAACGGAGAAACCACTTACCAAAACACCAAAGGACTAGCCAATATAGAATATCAAATCCCTATTACAGATTCTACCGCATTTCATATTGCGTCTGTTTCTAAACAATTCACTACTTATTTGGCACTTCTTTTAGAAGAAGAAGGTAAACTTTCTTTTGAAGATGACATTAGAGTTCATTTACCAGAACTCAACCACTTAACAAATCATATTTCTATAAAAAATTTAACAAATCATACTCATGGATTACCAAATATACATGCGTTAGCACATTTGAAAGGAATTTTACCTCAAGGACAACTGACACACAAAGAGATTGTTCAAGTATTGCTTAATGTTAAACAAACAAATTTTGGCGTGAAAGATAAATATGAATACAATAATACGGGTTATATATTATTAGCAGAAATCATAGAAAGGGTAGGTAAAAAACCGTTTAAGGAACAACTACAACAAAAAATATTTTTACCTCTTGGGATGAATCATTCAGAAGCGATTGATAATATTAATATTGTAGTCAAAAATAAAGCGTACTCATACAAATTAATTAGCGATAAGTATGAAAACTTTCCTTTAAAACTATCAGCCATTGGCTCATCTGGTATTAACACAACCATTCATGACTTGAGTTTATGGGCAAAAAACTATCAAAACCCAATCGTTGGCAGCAGAGAATTCTATGATAAAATGGAGCAAGTGACATATCTTAATTCTGGTAAAAAAATAGATTATGGTTTAGGGCAACAATTTGGAGTTTATAAAGGTTTAGATATTGTATTTCATGGTGGTGGAGATGTTGGGTATCGTTCTTATTTATTACATATACCAAAACATCAATTATCTATTATAATTTTGGCAAACACCAATGATTTTTCAGCTCTTGATGTGGTTTATCAAACAATAGACGTTCTTTTGAAGGATTATATAAAAGTAAAAACACTCAAAAAATTGAAACTTAGTAATAAACAGTTAAAAAAATATGAAGGAACTTATGAATTTCAGCCAGGTAATTATTTCAATATTATTGCAGAAAAAGACACATTATATTTTCAGCCTTATGGAACAATAAATAAGAATCCACTTCCTTCTTTAAATGAAAACACATTTGAATTTCCTTATATACCACATGCAAAGTTTGTTTTTTATGAAGATAGGTTTGATTTTAATATCGCAGATTTTACTTACGAATGTTTCAAAACAAACATACAACAACCCAATCAAAATGAAATGAGTCTAGAAGATTTTACAGGAGTATTCAGAAATAAAGAACACAATATAACATACGAATTAGTTGTCGTAGATAATAAACTCAATGTAAAACGTGCTTTTAATGATAATCATATTTTGAATGCTCTTTCTATAAAAAGTTTTTACTCATCAGAATTTGGAAAGATAGATTTTATTTATGACTCAAATGAGTTAGTTACAGGGTTTAGATTATCAGGACAAAATTTTAAAAATATAGTATTCAAAAAATAATATTGCTAACAATATTTTAGGAATATTTATTCTAACCAGTTGACATAAGGCTGCCATATTACCCTTCTACTTTTGTTTGGTTATAAATCAAATAAATGGTTAGATATATCTACGGTTGGAATTGATGAGGAAATGATTAAAAGATATGTAAAATATCAAAAACATCATGGTTAACCTATGGTGTGATACCCCCTTTGGGGTTTATCTGAAATTCAAAGCCTCCGTTTTTAACAGAGGTTTTTTACTATACACTGGCTGCTATGCCGACCTAAATTTAAATTCTTGCTGATCAGTTTTTTTTATTTCCTGTGTATTTTAAAAAGAGGTTCTTGCATAGAGAGGTGGTATAAAGGACACTCTTATTTTCCTCTCATCAAATCATATTGATATTCTGCATCATATTCAATTTGATATTCCAGCCAATCCTCAAAATCTTCAATAAGCTCTGGTGCAAGTTTTAAAGCTTCTCCTAATTCTGTCACATTTTTTAACCTAATAGGATGCAAATCTTTTAAGAGTGTTTTATAAACTTCTTTGGTGGTGCTATCTGTAAAATCAGCTGGGTTATTAGAAACATATATTAAGTCGTACCGATTTGGGATTTCATTTTCTACATATTCACAGATATTCCTTAAAATCAATGCATCATTAAAGTTGTTTTTATTCTGCTGAAAAGGAGGTGCTTTATCAATCGCCAGACTGGCAACAAATAACTTTTGCTCTTGAGTCACTTTAATCAACTCGCAGGTTTTCATAAAGTTTTCAATTTCCCGAACGCGATTTTCAGCCTTTTCAATTCTCGTACGCTCTTTTTTGTAGGCTGATATCACCTTTAAATATTTGGTTTTAAACGGCTCATCTAGGTAATTTGAAAGATTAATGGCAGATTTGTATTCATTTTTTATGTTAAGAGCAAGCATTTTTAAAGTTGTAGACCTGTTCCTTTCCCATTCCTTAAGAATCACATCATTTAGAATTACTCTGATTTGATTATTTTCATGCATTTTTCTAAATTTAATCCATAACTCATAAAAAGTGTCTTTGGTTAGGTAAATCCAAATATTGGTGTCTAATGCGATATTGGTCATTTCTTATTTTGAGTTGAATGATCGTGTTGATCATTTGTTGAGTTTATCCTTATGAAAAAAGATGCTTAGAAAAGGCAATTTTTCTGTACTATCGAGCAGAATTGACAGGAAATCACCCTAAAAATCAATACATTTTGACTTTAACGTGTTTTGAGTAAAATCGAAAAGTTTAATAAATCTTTCTTTTACGCTACACTTTCTAATCTCCATATACAAGAACTTTATCTTCCAGAAATAATTGTTTATGCTATTTATTTATAACTGCAATAATTCGTAAAGGTGCACCACTACCTCCTTTAATTTTCATTGGTAATGCAACTACGTTAAATTCTTTTTCGGGTAATACATCAAGATTGGTTAGATTCTCAAAAGCTGGAATATTCTTAG
>CAKMZM010000039.1:0-15106 GCA_929200365.1 uncultured Flavobacteriaceae bacterium
AATCGAATAATGATAACGAGAATTTTTATAGGAGAGTATTCATGTATTGCTGACTTTAGTAAAATCCCCCGCAGTTTTCAATCTTTATTTTTTGATCTTTTTTCTGACTAAATAACCATAGATAGCTTAATAATCTCTTCATGTATTTTTGTTCACAAAAAAGAATACTGGTTGTAACGAGTGTACGACAAACTTCACTTTTTTTCATAGAAACATAAAAAGTTAACAATGTCTTTCTTTTATGTTTTACACATCTCATCCCAACCTTTCCAAAGGGAAGGGGTTAGTTTTGCTTTGAGAAGTTAAGATATCAATATCTTTGAAAAGGGAAAATTTGTCGTACACTCGTTGTAATAATACTAAACAACTAGTATTATAGTAATCAAGCATATATGTTTAAAGCTGTAGTGCCTGCTTCAGCTACTGCATGATCGTTTTCTACGCTGCTACCACTTACCCCAATAGCTCCTATTATATCTCCCGAACTATTTTTAACAGGAAGACCGCCTGGAAAAGTGATCAATCCATCATTAGAATGTTCTATATTATATAAAGGGCCTCCAGGTTGTGAGAGCTCTCCAATAACACCAGTGTTTTTGCCAAATAAACAAGCAGTTTTGGCTTTTTTAATTGAAATGTCGATAGAACCTAACCATGCTTGATCCATACGTACAAATGCAATAAGGTTTGCACCAGCATCTACTATTGCGATATTCATTTGTGTTTCTATTGCTATCGCTTTTTCTTTTGCTGCGGCAATAATTTCCTCGGCTTGTTTCAGAGTAATGTTCATAACTTTTTATTTATATAATTAAGATTCAAAAATAAAATTAAATGTTCGATTTTAAACCACTTCATTTTGAAAAAAAATCATTATCAGGAATGAGTCTTATGATTCTTTTGAGCTAATCTGAAAATCAAGCCCCTAGCTTTAACGGATTTTTCTTACTTTTTTAACACACCATTATGCGCAAAGTGAGCTATTTGTTTATAAATTAGATCATTATTAACCCTAAAATATATTACACGATGAAAAGTATTCTTAATTTAGATGGAGTTACAAAACTCAGTAAAGAGCAACAACAAGGTATTGCAGGATCAGCAAATAGGCTTTGGGGATGTTGCCCAACTGGAAATGGATGTTTCGTAGGATTTCCAGGAAAAGGTTTTTGTGAACCAGGTAATTGCCGCCCTTCTGGTGGTTGTGTATTCTCATAACACATACAAAGAGGATGAACATTATAGTTTGTCCTCTTTTTTTTATGATTTAAAAGATAGTTTTAGAAATAAAGTACTTTTTATTTAATACTTTGTTTGTCTTTTTGGTAGTAATAGTGAGAAAATGATTCATAAAAAAGATAATCCGTTATGTCGGGAATCCTGATCATTTGTAAGTATTTTGCTAATGAGCATTATAGTGTTTTTGTGTTACATATTGCTATAATTGTTTTAATACCTTCAATATAAAAACACAATAAATATACGTGTTCATTTCTTCTCTTATTTCATTATAAAAATTTTTTGTAGCTAAGGCTATGCAATAGTTTTACAGCTTCATAAGAAAAGAAAGCAACTGTCTCTATTATATCGCATTTTATAATTCATTTGGTATAAGTCTTTTTATGTATGCTATTTGGTAGTGTATATGGATTCTATTGATAATTAATGAGATAGATTTTTTTAGTACATAACCGTTATGACACCTATGCTAATTTTTTAAACATGCTCTTAGCTATGCTGAAAAAAATGGGCTTCATTATGATGTAAAATCAAACTTTTTAGCTTAAAACTGCTACTCAAGATGAGTTCTTTGTTTAAATATTTAGGATAGTATTTATTTTTTCTAGAAGTTCTGAAGCTATTATTTCTTCAGCACTACTATAATCACTCAAATTAACTTTCGGGTTAGGAAAACTAACACTCACAACTCCGTTTTCTTTTTCATAAATAACAGTCTAAATGGCAGTTTCGAGAATGGTAGATTTCATTGCTTTTTTATTAATTATTATAGGTTAAACTATTTGTATTTGTGATACTCTTTGAATACAAGTAATTATTTACGACTTAGTTATTGAGCATTACAGGCATTACCAACATAGTTACATATTCTCCTTCATCTAATCCATCGATAGGAGTAAGGATTCCTGCTCTATTGGGTAATGACATTTCTACTTGTACCTCATCAGCACTAAGATTGGCTAACATTTCGCTTAAAAAACGAGAGTTAAATCCGATTTGCATATCATCACCTTGGTAGTCACATGTTAAGCGTTCTTCTGCTTTGTTAGAGTAATCAATATCTTCTGCAGATATGTTTAATTCTGCTCCTGCAATCTTTAATCGAACCTGATGTGTTGTTTTATTAGAGAAGATAGATACCCTGCGTACAGAATTCAAAAACTGAGTACGGGCTATTGTTAATTTATTAGGGTTTTCTTTTGGGATTACAGCTTCATAATTAGGGTATTTACCATCGATTAATCTACAAATTAATTGTGTTTCATCAAAAGAAAACTTAGCATTAGATTCATTATATTCAATTGATACCTCACTATCACTACCTGCCAAAATCCCTTTGAGTAGGTTTAATGGTTTTTTGGGCATGATAAACTCTGCAGCTTGAGAAGCTTTGATGTCTTCTCGGGTATATTTAACCAATTTATGAGCATCTGTAGCTACAAAAGTTAAACTTTCTGTCGAGAATTGAAAAAATACACCACTCATTACTGGTCTTAAATCATCATTGCCAGTTGCAAAAATAGTCTTGCTTACTGCTGTGGCTAAGATATCTCCTAGTACATTGGTAACACTCGGGTCTTCTAATTCTATTGCCTTTGGAAACTCATCACCATTAGCATATGCAAGTGCATATTTACCATGATTAGAACTTATTTCTACTGTATTATTATCTGCAGCAACAAAAGTAAGAGGTTGTTCAGGAAAAGTTTTAAGGGTTTCTAATAATAATTTAGCGGGTACTGCAATAGTTCCTTGATCAGAGGATTCTACTTCTAGTTTTGTAGACATGGTAGTTTCTAGATCAGAGGCAGATATGGTTAATGCTTTATTGTCTAATTCAAACAAAAAATTATCTAAAATAGGTAACGTATTATTGTTACTAATTACTCCCCCTAATACTTGTAGTTGTCTAAGTAAGTGAGAACTGGATACTATGAATTTCATCTGTTTTTCTTTGTTTTTTAGTTGTCAGACTAGTGCTGATGAAGATTAGTATAAAATTCGCCAATAATCATTTTAATTGATTTACCGTGAGACAGGTATATTTCAATATAGTTACAATGGCTCATTTCAGATATATAATATGACTAATTATGTACAGTTTTACGCAAATATAATTGTAATCTATTTGGATTTTGGTATGCAGAAAACCATAGTTATTAACAAACCAAAGGGAGTTATTGACTATTTTATAACTTCAGAATCATTAATTAGTATCGTCGTCTATAAGTTTATCTGTATAATGTGCTTTATGTCTGGGTTTAGCAAATCGTTTTTGATTATAAGTCACAGATTTTCCTTTTGGGATGGATAAACTTTGCCACTGTTTACCAGCGATCATTTTTCCGAGAAATACGATTTGTCCTATATGATAAGAGTAATGTGCCAGTTGCCTGTTGATTGCTTCGGTAATGCTATGTTCTATATTGCGGATATAGACGGGTTGGTTAAAGTTACTTTGATCTACACTTTCTAATGCTTCAAAAAGACATTGCCACCCATCATTCCATTTGTTTAGAAGATCTTCTTTGGATATAATGTCGTTATCAAATTCGGTATCACGTTGTCTCCATTCTTTTTCTCCATCAGTGGTTAAAAAATCTGTCCATCGAGACTTCATATTACCCCAAAGATGTTTTACAATAATTGCTATACTATTACTGTCCTCGTTGTATTGCCAAAAAAGCTTCTCATCAGGAAGTTGATCTATTGTTTTTTCTCCCAGAGATTTATAATAGGCAAACTGTTTTTGGATTCCTTCTAAATATTCAGATGATTTCATTGATCTATACTTTTACTTTACGAAGTGGTTTACACTTTTTCAATATTGTTATAAAAATATCTTTTCTTACCCCATTTTTGTCTTTTTCTCATTTTGTAGTGCTGTTATGAAGTGCAAAAACATTTCAACTGACCAAAAGAATACTATTTTCTCCAGAATCAAAAAAACTTAAACCACTTCTAAAGATAAGGTTTTAAATTGTAAATTTTTGGCTACATAATTCATGGAGGTTATAAAACAAATACTAAAACAACATTTTTCGTTTTCGAACCAATAGCCAGATGACTACAGGAGCGCCAATTAGTGAGGTAATAGCATTAATAGGAAGTGTATATTCGCTAGAAGGTAATTGAGCGATGCTATCGCATACGAGCATAATAATACTTCCTAACAGGATTACAGCAGGAATTAACGTTTTATGATCTGAAGTATGAAATAACTGTCTGGTAAGATGAGGAACAGCCAGTCCTATAAATGCAATTGGTCCGGCAAAAGCGGTAATACTACCAGCTAATAGTCCGGTGGCAACAATAATCAGAAAACGACTTGTTTTGATATTTAACCCCAGGCTTCGGGCATAGTTTTCACCTAAAAGAAGTGTATTTAGGGGTTTTATAGCAAGGATAGATAACAACATGCCTAATAGCGATATACCCGAAAATATAAGCAGATCATACCAGATAAGATTGCCTAAGCTTCCGAATCCCCAAAAAATATAGCGCTGTAATTGATCGGCAGGAGCAAAGTAGGCTAATACACTTACTATAGCAGCTGTCATACTTCCAAACATAAGACCGATAATAAGTATTGCCATTGTATCTCTTACTCTGATCGAAACAATCATCACTGCAAAAAGCACTACTATACTCCCTAAACTTGCAGCAATAACCAATCCCCATTTTGAAATTAGAAACGTAGATACTGCTACTCCTGTAAAACCACTGCCTAGTATTAATAAAGCAACACCAAGACTTGCTCCCGAGCTAATACCCAATACAAAAGGACCAGCCAAAGGGTTTCTAAATAAGGTTTGCATTAGTAATCCCGAAACGCCAAGCCCACTACCTACAATTATGGCAGTGAGTGCTTTTGGTAATCGATAATTAACAATGATGTGTCTCCAGGCTTCTTTTTCTACAGAACCACCTACCAAACTACTTAAAGTATCTAACCATGGAATAAATACAGAACCTAAGCTTATGTTTGCAATAAAGCATATTAACAAAAGCACAACAATACTTATAAAAACACGTTTGTATGATTTGGTTGGGATCAATTAATTTAGTTTTTCAAAAAAATAGGGTTCATAATTGATTAATAATTCTGGATGAGCAATTTTAATAATATCTTTTAAAATTAAGTCGGGTCGCATAGGTCCTAATTCATAATATATTAATCCGCCTTTTGATCCCATCTTTAATGTTGAAGAATATACGGCTTTATTTTTAAAGGCATCAAATAATGTATACTGATGATTTTTTTCTTTTAGTTCATTGAGCGATTTAGAATTTCCTGACCCTATCCATAGTTCTGCGTTTTGTGCTTTTTCCAGCACATTTTCAAAACTTAGAGACAGGCTTCCTGTTTTTGGGTTATCTTCCCATAAATATGTAGTATTAGCATCTTTCAAAAATTTGGCGACAAAACTGTTTCCGCCAGGTACATGCCAGATATCTTTATACATGTTTCCTGATAAAACTGTTGGAGAAGAAGATGTGTTTTGAGCTAAAGTAGTTGCTTTGTTGTACTCTTTTTTAATATTTTGAAAAATATCTTCTGCTATTTTTTCTTTTCCAAAGAAAGCCGCAACAAATTTTATCCACTCTGCCCTGCCCAGAGGGTGTTCTTCTAGCCATGAACCGTTCATCACCACAGGAATTCCGGTTTTCTGAATTAGATCATAAGCCTTTGTATCCCCCAAAGATGAAAAACCAATAATCAATTCGGGAGAAAGTTCAAGAACAACTTCGGTGTTTAAATTCCATTCTTCACCTAATTCTTTAATAGCACCACTTTTGATCAAAGCACGAGTTTTTTCTGAAGAAATATAATCTGTATGCGGAAATCCTACTAGCTTTTCTTCAAGATTCATATATTCAAGAATGGGAACATCTGTAGTAGAAGTTAATACAACTCTTTCTATGGGTACTTGTATAAATACTGCATTTGGAGATTCAAATGGTTTTTCTGTTCCTTTTGGGTGTAAAATATAGGTAAGCTCTTCTTTTGCATCTGGCCAAGGTGTTATAACTTTGATCTCTTTGTAGTTTTTGATATTTTTGATAGTAACCCCAGATGCGTATTCAATCTTTTGAGGAGCCAAGTACATTACAGTGAGTGGGGTAGTCTCTTTTGGTTTTTTCTTGCATGAAGTAGTACTTGATAAGAATACTAAAGAAATGATAAAAATAACACGCATAGACATCTTTTTTTTGTAAAAATAGTAAATCAAAACAAGTTTAATTCCAAAATAATTTAGATACTAATCACTTCTCCGTATGCTATTTTTATACAAAAGGAATCTTTAAGATCTATTTGTTGCAGATTTGAAAGTAACACCCTTATAGGTCCTGCATGTGTTATTACAGCAATTTTTTCTTCAGAATTATGATCTAGAGAAGCATGAAAATCTAAAATTCGTTCTTGTAGTGCGATATACGACTCTCCATTTGGCACTTGTATATTTACAAAGTCATTCATCCAAGGATTTATCTCAGAGCTATCTATAGCATCCCAGAGCTGTAACTCCCAATTTCCAAAATTTAGTTCTTTAAGACGATCATCAAAGACGATTTCTTTTTTGAATGTTTGAGCTAATAGTTTACACCGTTGTAATGGACTACTATATACTGTGGTAATTTCATGAATAGGAATAGACTGATGAATTTTTTTTACTTCGTGAGTGAACGTATCGGTAATTCCGATATCACTTTGCCCATAGCATATTCCCTTTTCGATATTGGGAGTAGTATGTCTTATCAGATATATTTCCATAAGGCTATGCTAGTAAGATAAAATATAATTTCGCTAAGTTGTTGAACAGCGCCTGCGCAATCTCCTGTTTGACCATCAATCCATTTTTTGAATTTGGCTGCTAAAAACATTTTTGATAGGTACATTGGAATTATGGTAAGAAACATCATAGAATTTTTGAAGCAAAATAAAGGAGCAATACCAAAGATACCACTCACCAATAACGAAGGTATACTTATGCTTTTTGCTGCTGGTTTGGTTTTACTGTTTTCTATATCTCTTACATATGGATGCGTAAAGATTAAGGTGGTAGCTATAAAACGACTTAGAGCATGCCCAGAGATTATGACCAATGGAATATAAAAGACTTCGGTTTCTCGCAAGGCTGCAAATTTTATACTTAGTATTACTATCAATCCGATTGTACCATACGTTCCTAATCGAGAGTCTTTCATAATCAAAAGAATCTTTTCTTTGGACCACCCCCCGCCAAAACCATCACATACATCGGCGAATCCATCTTCATGAAATGCTCCTGTGACATAAATAGTAGAAAAGATAGATAGTAGGATCGAAATTTCTACTGAAAAAATAAAAGAGGCTCCATAAAAAACAATAGCACCAATACTTCCGACAATGATTCCCACCAGAGGGAAATATTTAGAACTATGATGTAAATTTTTAGGGTTGTGATCTACCCATTTTGGGCAGGGAATACGGGTAAAAAACATTAATGCAGTAAAAAAGATATGGATTTCTTTTTTCATCTGTTTGGGTTTATTGTTTTAGTGGTTAGAGTATCTTTAGACATACTCTTAGGTAAAATTGTATAATAATCATTTTGGCTGATATTTAAAATTGTTTATTATTCTTATTTTATGGTATATTAAAAACATGTGCCCAAAATAATATTTTTAAAGATACTTCCAAAAGGGGATGAAAGAACAAACAATAAGTATTAAAGCTAGAATTACTCCAAGCCCTCCAAGTTTGCTTTTCTTCAAAAATGAAATAATCCCAAAATAAAGGCTTAATAAACCTAGACAAACTGAATTGATTTTAAAGGTTTTAGCAATTATAATAATATATGGTTTTGATTCTAATGTATTTTTAGATTGCTCGGTAAAAACTGAGTATTGTTGATATGTATGAGTATTAAACCAATACACAAAATAAATCCCTGCTATGGCAATACATATAGATAAAACTCCTTTTTTCATAAATTAATTGTAGAGTTTTTTTGTTTGGTGGATTCATTTACACTTTTGTGTTGTTGCTTTTTCGAAAGCAGAATTAGCATTTTTCACTACCAGAAACTCCTGCACTTTCAAAACTAGCCATAGTATTCAGAAAAGCAACTGCAGATTCTATAATAGGGTATGCTACAGCAACTCCTGTTCCTTCTCCTAATCGCATACCAAGATTGATTAATGGTTTTTTATCTAGAAACTGATACATCTTTTGGTGTCCTTGCTCTTCTGATGCATGTGCAAATATGCAATAATCTAATACGTCTTGGTACATGGCATGTGCAGCCAATAAAGCAGAAGTAACGATAAATCCATCTATGATTATAGTCATTTCGAGTTCTGCTGCCTTCAGGATACCACCTGTGATCATCGCAATTTCAAACCCTCCAAAAGTAGCTAATGCTTCAAGCGGAGAGACGGGTATATATTTTTGGTAAACTTCAGATAGAATTTTTTGTTTGATTTTAATAGCCGAAGTATCCAGCCCTGTTCCAGAACCCACACATGCTGCTATCGGAATCTTTGTAAAATATGACATTAATAATGAAGCAGCAGAGGTGTTTCCGATTCCCATTTCGCCAAAACCTATAATATTGCAGCCATTATGAAACGTTTCTGCAACCAGATCAGCACCTTTTTGTATAGCTTGGGCACATTGTTCTGCTGTCATAGCGGGTTTTTCTTGATAATTTTGAGTTCCGAAATCGACCTTTGAATGAATCATTCCTGGGATGTTTTCAAAATCATGATTAACCCCAGCATCTATTACTTTAAGAGTAATTTGATGTTGCTTACAAAAGACATTAATAGCTGCCCCTTCATTTATAAAATTATAAACCATTTGTGCAGTGACTTCCTGAGGATAAAGGTTGACTTCTCTTTTTTGTGCAATACCATGATCACCAGCAAAAACAAGAATAGTGGGTTGATTTAAGCTAGGTTGATCTGTGTTTTGGATCATACCTATTTGTAAGGCAATGGTTTCAAGTTCTCCCAATGCTCCAATAGGTTTTGTTTTGGTATTAATTTTATTTTGAAGAGCTGCTTCAAGGTTGTTATTAAAGATAGGTTTTATAGTAAAGTCCATGTGTGTTTTGGTTAATTAGGTTTTTTGATTTCAACAGGAATACCAGAAATCATTAATATTGCTTTATCGGCATGATTGGCTATATGTTGATTCATCCAGCCTTGTAGTTCGGTAAATTCCCTTCCAATTTTAGTAGTCGCGTGAACTCCCATTCCAATTTCATTAGAAATGATAATTATGGTCGCATTTATATCTAATAGTTTATCAAATTCTGCTTTTGCTTGCGATAATGATAGTTCTACATCATTTTTTGTGTCCATATAGTAGTTGGTAAGCCACAAAGTAACACAATCGATTACAACAACACTGTCTTTTTTAACAATTTTAGAAATTTCTTTTTCTTCTTCTATAGAGATCCAATGCTCGTTACGATCTGCAACATGCCTATCTATGCGTTTACGATGTTCATCATCCCAAATGCGAGAGGTTGCCAGATAATAAGGGGTATTGGATAATTGTAAAGCCAGCTGCTGCGCATAACCACTTTTACCAGAACGTTCCCCTCCTGTAATATAATACAACATTGAATTAATTTTATATAAAACAAAGATAATCGAATACATTGAACTCGTCTTAATTTTTTTATAGTTCCCCTACCAAATTATCACTTTGCTATGGTATTTCATCTCTTTATAATACCCTTTTTAAGGCAGAAATAGTACTGCTTCAGTAGTGATAGTACACAAAAAAAAGTTATTGCCTGACAACAAAACATGATTTTTTGGTTGAATCAAAAAAGTTAAGACGAGTTCACTATTTATTTGTTAAAATAATCTAAAATTTCTTAAAATTATAATAGATTTGCGCAGAATTTTGGTTCTGATACTCCTTATCAAAAGAGTTGAGGATTAAAAGGGAATCAGGTAGAATGAAGATATATATGAATTTCGATTTTTTGAATTTTTAATCGTATTTCTAAAGTTTAGTATCGTAAATCAATATTCCTGAGCTGTTCCCGCAACTGTATGCTGTGTTTATCATTAAGATAGATGCTTGTTGTTAATTCTTTACAACCACTGATCGTTTGATGATCGGGAAGGTAAACAACAAGACGCGAGCCAGGAGACCTGCCTTTATTCAATATAAGTCAAACTTTCGGGACAAAGGTTTGGGTATGGGTAAACTACATACTTTTTTCCGGTAATTGTAAATATAAAGTGTTTAAATGATGAGCAAAAAAGCATTTTTTGTAACAATATTTTTAATGATGGTATTTTCTTTTGTATTTGGACAGGAAATCCAAACAGATGAAGTAGTCAATGAATTAGATGAGGTGGTTATTTCTGACTCTAAATTTAGTTTAAAACGAGAACAAAGTGGTAAAGTGATAACTAAAATTACGGCTAAAGAACTAGAACGTAGTCAGGGACAATCTGTAGCTACAGTACTTGCCAAAACAGCAGGGGTGTTTATTAATGGTGTTAGTAGTGTCGCTGGGCAAGATCTTGGGGTTTATGTGCGTGGGGGGCGTAATCGTCAAGTAGTGATTAGAATTGATGGGGTAACAGTTAGTGATCCTTCTACTTCTTCTGGAGATTTTGATTTGCGATTATTATCGGTTAATCAAATACAAGAAATAGAAATTCTGAAAGGAGCATCGAGTACATTATATGGCTCGGGAGCTGCGGCTGCGGTAATTAATATTATTACAAAGTCTGAGAGTAAGAAAAAAATTTCTGCGAACTTTCAATCCAGTATAGGAACTAATCAATCTCAGGAAGATCAGGATTATGATATTAATGAATTTGTAAATCTCGCTTCGATTAACGGAACTTTAGGGAAGGTAAGCTATTTGGGAAGTATAGGAAACCAGTTTAGTGATGGGTTATCGGCTGCAGAGGTTGAAGGTGCTGAGAGTGATGCATTTTCTAAATTTAATGTATATGCAAAACTGGGGTATCGATGGAATGATAATTTTAGATTTCATTTTTTTGGAAATTTGGATCAATATAAAAATGATTTTGATACGGCGGCAGAAATAGATGGTAACCATCAATTTGAGAGCCAACAGTTGCGTGTAGGATCTTTTTGGGAGCTTAAGTATCCTAAGGGTAGTTTTACATTTGTCAATAGTATTGCATCTTTAGAAAGGGATTTTATCCAATCTGGCTTTCCTTCAAAATATGAAGGCAATATACACACGTTTGATGCTTATAATAAATACAACTTAAATAGTAGATTATATACGGTTGTTGGAGCCAATGGTTTATATAGCAAATTTAGTCTTCAAAATATTCCTTTCGATAGTACAAATCTAGAAGAAACTATTAGTGATACTGATGCAGAGTTTGATATTATTGATCCTTATGTTAATGTGGTATATGTTTCAGGTTTTGGATTTCATATAAATGCGGGAGCGAGGTATAATATTCATAGCACTTATGATAATCATGTTGTATATAACATAAATCCATCGTATACTCAAGTATTTGGAGACAATTATATTAAAGGATTGGCGTCATACAGTACTGCGTATATTACTCCGTCGTTGTTTCAATTATATGATACAGCTTTCCTTACAGGAAATCCAGATCTTAAACCAGAAGAGAGTACAACTATAGAAGGAGGAGTTGAGTTATCTCATAAGAAAAAAACCATGGTAAGTGTAGTGTATTTTAATCGTAAATCAGAAAATTTTATCATGTTTAATCCTAATACTTTTGCGAATTTTAATTCACCAGAGGATATTAAGGTAGATGGAGTAGAGGTAGAGGTGTCTACGGTAGTTTTAGAAGATAAGTTATCTGTAAAAGGAAATTATACGTATACTAATATTGACAAACTAGAAGATAATATTAGAATTCCTGAACATATGGTTAATGCTAGTATAGGTTATCAAATAGGAGAAAAGACATATGCTTCGTTAAACTATCAATATAATACGAAGCGTACAGATAATGATTTTACCAATGTAGATCCGATTACTTTTACCCCAACACAAATTACTCTTGATGGTTATGGGATATTGGATTTTTATAGTAGTCACCGATTACTAAAAAATTTAACTATTTATGCAGCGATGCATAATATTACAAATGAGGATTACCAAGAGATTTTAGGGTTTAGTACCAAGGGTAGAAATGCCAGAATCGGAATTAATTTAGAGTTTTAGTAAGAGGACTACAAATTGAAAATTAAAAAACTTCTGAGCAATTTGCTCAGGAGTTTTTTAATTTTAGGAGATATGTCAATATAACTATTCTATAGAAGGAAGATTGTTATCCCAATACATACGTTCATAAACAGGAGAGAACATTTTACTGTCTCCTACACTTTCTAATTGTAGTGTATTATAGTTCTTTGCACTTTTTATTCCTAGGATATTATCTATTGCAGCTTTAAGAAGAGGTTCATTTTCATCACCTAAAATACCAAGGTTGGCATAATCCTCATTGATTTCTACCTCTGGAAGAAAACCGCCATGATAATCTGTAAAGCCAACAGAATTACTGGATTTAAGAACCAACGGTTGCATGGCATAGGTATGCCCAGCAAGTTCGGCTCCTTTTCTGCCAAAACTATCAGTATCATATAATGTAACCGAAGCTTGAAATTTTCCTCTTGTTGTGGCTCCTACTTGTATTACATTTATATAAGGATCAAGACCATTAATTACCAGCTCACTGGCCGAAGCAGAGCTTCTGGAGGTTAAAATATATACTCTGTTTAAATTAAGGCTGTTAATCGGGATTTCATTATCATCCTTTTTTATTTTATCTACAAAAAGATTATTAATTCCAAATTGTTCTTGTCTGTCAGCATTCCATTCTTCTGCCGAAAAGACCTGATCTTTAAACTGCCCAGTAATCATACCAGATAAATATATAGAAGATCTTACAGATCCACCACCATTATACCTTAGGTCTAATATTAAATCGGTCACATTATCAGAAGCAAATTTTGCAAAGGCGTCATTAAGAGACACATCAAAATCTGCTGTAAAAGAATTATACATAAGATATCCTACAGGGTTACCGCCTACATTTATAGTTTTTGCTATAAAAACAGGGTTTTCTGTATGTTGAACTTTGGTAAGTGATACAGAATTTCCTGTTGGTGTAATAGTAGTACCATCAAAAGTAGCAAGACCTATATCATAAGAATCAAGACTAGTTAAATCACGATAATTTTGAGTATTGAGTTGTGTACCATTAATAGTATTAAATATATCTCCTCTTTTTATGCCTTTGGTTGCTGCATCAGTTCCTGATAGTACGTAGCGCACATAGCCAAATACCAGAGACTCATTATTGGGGTAACGCACAAGACCATACTCCATACCATTATTTTTGGAAATCCCATCAAAAGCTTGTTCTAGTTCAACATAGTCATCTACAATCCAACTAAATCGATCCACATTTACCTGTTCGGCACCTACAGTTACTGTGTTTTTAGATTTTAATTCTTCAAAAATTGCTTCAGGAGTAGAAAATCCTTCTAAGAACTGTACATATTCTTGATTAGAAGAAAAACGATTATCTGCCAAATCAGAAACATCTGTTTTATATAAATAAAAGGTATTTAATCCTTTCCATATAAAATCATTTATTTCTGTAGTGCTAGAAATACGCCGAACATCATCATTATCATCAAAACATGAAGTGATCAGGTTACTAACGAAAAGCAATAGTGCAAAATACTTTATGTACTTCATCTATTTTATATTTATTGTTCTTAATTTATCTAAATGAAATTTATCAGTAATCATTTCGAGCAGTATCAAAAATAATTAGTTGTATTTCATAAAGACCTTTTTCTTACTATAAAGTCATAAATGTAACTACTTTATTATAATTTTAAAAAAAATGTAACAAATTACTTAGATAGTCGTCTCCCTAATATAAAGCTGACAACGTTTTATGAAAACCACCAACCGAAATGAAAGAAAGAGCATTTATAACACTTACAAACGGATTTAAAGATAAACTATTTAGGTTAGCTAGACGTTTACTTGTAAGTAATGAAGAAGCAGAAGATGCTACACAAGAAATATTACTGAAGCTATGGAAGAATAAAAGCAAGGTGGTTGAGTATAAAAATGTAGAAGCTTTTGCAATGACAATGACCAAAAATTATTGTTATGATAGGCTTAAGGCTAAAGAAACAGGAAACCTAAAAATTGTACATAGCAATTATGAGGATGAGAAACCTTCACTACAACGACAAGTAGAAGCCAGAGATAGTCTAGAATGGGTAGGGAAGATTATGGATGGTTTGCCAGAACAACAGCGTATGATTATCCAGCTTAGAGATATAGAACAATATAATAATGCAGAAATAGCAGAAATGTTAGGGCTTAATGAAACGGCAATTAGAGTTGCTTTATCAAGAGGAAGAAAAAAAATTAGAGAAGAATTATTAAAAAAACACAATTATGGAGTTGTCTAACATAGAAAAATTACTAGAGAAGTATTTTGAAGGCGAAACGACCATTTCTGAAGAAAAAGAATTAAAGGTTTATTTTACCAGAGAAACTGTGCCGTCGCATTTAGAGAGATACAAGAATCTATTTCAATATTTTTCTCAAGAGAGTACCATAACGGCTACCAAGGATCTAAAATTGAACACGAGTAAAAAATCCAGATATGCCTGGATGGGTATCGCAGCATCAATAGCATTGATTGCAGGGGTGTTTTTAACAAATATGCCGCAAAATCAAGAGGAAACTCTTGGAACATACGAAGATCCAGAAATAGCGTTACAGGAAACCAAAAAAATCCTCAATATGGTTTCGCAATTAATGAATGAGGGAAAACAGGAATTAGTGTACCTGAA
>CAKMZM010000039.1:15206-21338 GCA_929200365.1 uncultured Flavobacteriaceae bacterium
CGAAGTACAAGAGTATATGAATCTTGTAGAAAATATAAAAAATATTAAAGTCTTTGCTACAGAAAATGCAGCAGTGGGGCAGAAAATGAGAGCAGATGTAAACGCTTATCTTAAGAGTTCTTCTCTAGATGAGTTAATGAGAGTAAAAAGCGATGGCAAAAATGTAAAGTTTTATTCTAAGCCAGGAAAAGATGATGATCATGTAAGCGAACTGTTTATGTTTCTTGATGGTGTAAAAGAGCATGGAAATGGGCCTAATACAGTGGTGCTTACCATTACAGGAGATATTGACTTAAAGCAGGTTTCTAAAATAGCAGACCATCTTAATGTACCCGGTGGGGAACAACTAAAACACGTAAAAAAGAAAGAAAACTAATCAAGTATTAGGATAAAAAAAATCTATATTTCTTCTAAACGTGAGGTTAGAAGAAATATAGATTAAAACATCAATCAAAAATAATCAACCAATCTTGCCAGCTTAGGTAGGTGAAAAAATAATAGAAATGAAAAATGAATATAAAATTTTAGGCATTGTAAGTATATTACTACTTATGAGTTGTAGTAGTGAACCCTCATTACAAAAATATTTTGTAGATCATCACGGTGATACTGATTTTATAGCAGTCGATGTGCCGACTAGCCTTTTGGATAAAGAAACGGTAGAACTTAATCGTGATGAGAGAGAGGCATTAGAAAGTATTAAAAAAGTTAACTTTTTGGCTTTGAAACTTACTGAGAGTAATCGAAGTAAATATGAAGAAGAAAGTGAAGTGATAAAAAAGATATTAGATACAGACAAGTATGAAACCTTAATGCAATTTGGATCAGACGGAACCAAAGCAGTACTTAAATATCAAGGAGAAGAAGATGATATTGATGAGGTTATCGTTTTTGCTGAAAATCATGAAAAAGGACTGGCATTAGTGCGTGTATTGGGAGATAATATGAGACCCGAAAAAATGGCTATGCTTATGAAATCTGTAGAAAAAGGTAAAATTAATCTTAATGCTTTTAAAGAAATAGCGCAAACTATAGATTTTGATGAATAGTCAATGGTATTGATATAAAAAAAGAGGCTATTTTTTTAATAGCCTCTTTTTATGAGTGATTCAAAATCTATTGTTTATATTCCCGTATAATTAGAAGGAGTAATTTGTTTTAACTCTGCTTTTATAGATTCAGAAACATCAAGAGTTTCAATAAACTCAGCAATAGAATTTTGATTTATCTTTTCGTTGGTACGAGTAAGACCTTTTAATGCTTCATAAGGATTAGGATATCCTTCTCTTCTAAGTATTGTTTGTATAGCTTCAGCAACAACAGCCCAGTTGTTTTCAAGGTCTTCAGCAAATTTATCTTCATTCAATAAAAGCTTGTCTAGCCCTTTAAGTGTTGCTTTAAAAGCAATTAAGGTATGTCCAAACGGTACACCTAGATTTCTAAGTACCGTACTATCAGTTAGATCACGTTGTAATCGGCTTACAGGTAGTTTTGCAGCAAGATGCTCGAAAATGGCATTAGCAATCCCCAGATTACCTTCACTATTTTCAAAATCAATAGGATTTACTTTATGCGGCATAGCTGAAGAACCAACTTCTCCTTTTTTGATCTTTTGCTTAAAATAATCCATAGATACATAAGTCCATACATCACGATCCAAATCCAGTATAATAGTATTAATACGTTTTAGACCATCAAACAGTGCAGCCATATAATCATAGTGTTCAATCTGAGTGGTAGGAAAAGAATGATGAAGCCCCAGTTTTTCTTGTACAAAATGAGTCCCAAAAGCTTTCCAGTCGATATCGGGGTAGGCTACTTTATGTGCGTTGTAATTTCCTGTAGCACCGCCAAATTTTGCAGCACTAGGTATATCTTTTAGTAAATCAAACTGTGCTTCGATTCTGGTAACATATACCTGAAATTCTTTTCCTAATCGGGTAGGAGATGCAGGTTGCCCATGTGTACGTGCAAGCATAGGTATGGCAGACCATTCTTTTACCAAAGATTTTAGTTTTGTTAATAATGCATTGTATTCAGGAATATAAACACTGCTAATAGCTTCTTTGATACTTAATGGTATTGCAGTATTATTAATATCCTGAGAGGTTAACCCAAAATGAATAAATTCTTTATAGTGTTGCAATCCAAGAGTATCAAATTTTTCTTTAATAAAATATTCTACAGCTTTTACGTCGTGATTGGTTACTTTTTCTATGTCTTTTATAGCCGTGGCATCCTCACTAGAAAAAGTAGTGTAAACCTCTCTCAATTTATCAAATATAGAGGTTTCTATGTCTTGTAATTGAGGTAGGGGTAACTCGCATAAAGCAATAAAGTATTCAATTTCTACGAGTATACGATATTTGATTAAAGCTTCTTCACTAAAAAATGGACTAAGAGATTGGGTTTTTGATGCGTAACGCCCATCTATAGGAGAGATTGCTTTCAAAGGAAATAATGACATAACTTTCTTTTTTTGAAGCTGCAAAGATAATTTAATTAATTACGAATTGCGAAGTACATCTTATGAATTTTAAAAGTTTCAGGTATTGAGTATTAAGTATTGAGAATCACAGCTTAGATTCTTTGCTTCTTTAAGACTTTGTTTCTTTGCAACTAAAAGAGTATTACGTATCAACTATTATCCAATTTTTTTCAAAACCATTCGAGAACGTGCTTTATAAGCTGCGCTGCCCGTATTGTAATTGTTTTCTAGTATGATTTTAAGTTCGGGATGCACCCAATCGAATTCTGTACCCAACAGATATAACGATGTCATAGCGTATGCTTTCGGAGCCACTTTTTGATCTGTGATAATCCAGTCGAAGCATAGTTCTGTTATTTTTTCTCGATGTATAGTAGTTAAAGATGCTCTTACTTTAGGATTCTTTTTTTGGTAATAGGCAATACTTAGGTATTCAAATATTTTTGCCATTGGTCTTACAGCAGGATGTTGATATACATTGGGTATAATGCTAATAAACTGATCAAGATAAGGGAGGATAGCAGTAAGATCATGTTTACATAAAAATTCGAGACCCCAAGAAGCTCTGCACGAGATTTCATCATCTACCTGAGCACAAATGTTTAGCAAATCAGGAAGTAATGCTAAGTTCTCAAGGATTAGATTAGCAAAACTCTTTCTCTTTTCACGAGAATGATCCACAGTATTTAATACGTCTTCAAGTAATGTCATAAATAATAGATGTCTTCTGAAGTGAAGCTTGTATAGGTATTTTGATGTTTTTTTTCAATTTCAAAAATAAGCAAATAAAAATATAGATTTCAAACATGTATTCTATTAGGTAAAGTATTTTAATTCTAGACTAGGGTAATAGCCATAATTAATAATAATCACTTATTAGAATCGTTATGCTCTCTATAGTAGATAATTATCATCTTAATAAGAGTTGAATATATAATGAAACACTTGGTTTTGGTAAGTGTCTTTTTAATGCACAAGACAATGATAAAAAGAATTCTTTTTCTATTCGTATTGATTTTTTTGATACCGCAGTTTTAAGACCAATTAAAAACGAAACAAGCTACAATAGTATTGCCACGTTTGAAGCAACTACAATGGTTTCTATAGAGGTTAAATCAATGTTATGATTGATATTAGTAATGTTGCGCAATATCCTTGGTATACAAAGATCAGCCCTGTTTCACATTGGATGGCTTATCATGTAAAATTGGGTACATGGTAAATAACCTCCTCAGGATGTATTAAAATTGGTCGATTGAGCAATAAAAACGAGTGAGATGATAACTCAGATCAAAGAGAATCTACGGGATAAAATAACAGATTCATTGTTGGTGAAAGAGTTAGACTCAACTATTGCAGATAGTATTTAAACAAAATCTAAGTCAAAGGATATAACACAACAATAATTTTTAAATCACGCTAATAACTTTGCTACCACTTTAGCAACCCCAGTAGTCGCTTTTTCAGATAATATGGTAAGATACTCTGTAGAAGAAATAACGGGATTGGGATCGATAAAATAAACAGAAGTTTGATAGCTAGCATATTGTAGCAGACTTGCCGCAGGATATACTTGCATCGATGTACCAATAATCATAAGGATATCTGCTTGCTTTGTGATCTCTATAGCCCGATCCATCATAGGAACATCTTCGCCAAACCATACAATATGAGGTCTTAATTGAGAATTATACTCACAATGATCCCCAAGAAGGAGATCATTTTTCCAGTCCAAAACTAGCTGCTCATCAAACTGGCTTCTCACTTTTAATAACTCACCATGTAGATGTATAACATTACTACTTCCTGCCCGTTCATGTAGATCATCTACATTTTGAGTGATGATAGATACATTAAATTTCTTTTCCAAAGCCACCAGGTCAAAATGTGCTTTATTAGGAGCAACAGTATGAAGTTGACTACGTCTTTTATTATAAAAATCAAGAACTAATTCTGGATTTTTTTTCCATCCTTGTGGCGATGCTACCTCCATAACATCATGACCTTCCCATAACCCATCAGTATCTCTAAAGGTATTGATCCCGCTCTCTGCGCTAATTCCAGCTCCTGTAAGTACAACTATGTTTTGCATAGATTAAATGTTAGTATAATATAAATCTAATATAAGAAAAGTCTTTAGTCCTAGACTTTATATAAAAACTTGTTTGAACAACATGCAAATTTAAAACGAATATCCTGAACATGATTTAGGAATAGGGTAAATATCTTGAAATCAATCAAAAATACGACTATTTAATATAATTACTAATTAGAGTACCACAATGTAAAATCGAGTACCATGAAAGAATAGGTTTTCTTATTTCAGAATATCGATTAAATTCATAAATCAAAGTAAAAAACATATAGATGTGAAACATATGCTTAGATGATATATACCTTAAAAAAAGTGCTGTATAAGAGTGCTTTACCGTAATTAATAGACAGATAAACGCTTTTTTTAGATTTTTTTAACATATTGATAAAATGCATTCTTAAATCCCTTTATTTGAGTCATTTATGATTTTAATCGATAAAAAGCGAATATTTGCCGATAAAAAACATTGTGTAAGTTTTTTAACATGAAGTAAATCCGTATTAATACTACGGTTTTGCCATATTTAAAAAAACACCAAATACCCTATCTTGTAAATAGAATAATGAATAGATATTAACTGACACAAATATTTTAAACTCCTACCCTATGAAATATCCTTATGTAATTATTGATAATGATAAGAAAATTGCAAATGCTATCCAGATTTCTTTGGAAGAGCAACCTGATTATATCTGTACAGGAATAGCACAAAATGAGCTAGATGCATTAGATTTAATATTAGAGAGAAGACCTCGACTTGTTTTTTTAGAGCCAGAAGTTCCAGGGGTAGATAGCATAATGACGAAGTATTCTTTGATAATAGAGTTGTCTAAGTATATGTCACGATTACCAGAATTTATTGTAATTACCAAAACATCAGATTATGCGATAGAGGGCTTGCGTAACCGAATTATGGATTACATTCTGAAACCTTTTGGTAAAGGGCAGATCAATAGAACGCTAATGCGGTTTGAAAAAGATTTTGCTCAGAGTGGTGATAATACTCTGTGTTTTAAATCCTATGGCGATTATCGATTTGTAGATGTGGATGATATACTATACCTAAAAGCCGATAATAATACCACAGATTTTATTATGAATAATGGGAATAAGGTAGAGGCATTTAAGACCTTAAAACATTTTCAGAATCTGTTGCCCGATCATTTTGTGCGTATACACAACAGCTATATTATCAATATCGATTATGTATCCAGAATACATTTTGGGAAAGCAAAATGTGCGATCAAAAATACCGATGATATGATCCCTTTTTCAAAATCATATAAAAATAATGTTGAAGAGATTAAAGATTCGTTGGCAAAGAAAAGCTTGATCTATATATAAAAAAGCAAACCTTATTAGTATAAATAGCAACCGAAAAACCTTACGGTTTTTTGGTTTTTTATGAGGTAAAATCAATGATAGCATTATGAAACTGTTGGTACTTTATTTCCTACAAAAAAATATAGAATTTAAAACATGCTCATTTACCCGTATAATTGGTTCATGCACATCTGGTTGATGTCTACCTACTAAACATACCTTAATA
>CAKMZM010000040.1:0-18161 GCA_929200365.1 uncultured Flavobacteriaceae bacterium
AACAAGTAGAAGAGAAAAGTTATTTTACTATTTTCCTTTTAGGGTTTTTGGGAGGATTAATTGCCTTGTTAACCCCTTGTGTGTTTCCTATGATACCTCTTACGGAGCTATGGTTTTAATACAAGAAACCACCTTGAAGATCCTTGCAAGCATGTCGGTAACATTTCGAGCTATGCCATATTCAGTGCCTGCAAAATTTACGTTTTGTACTCTAATTTTGCTAATTTTTTCAATGTAGCTATGACTATATATAATGAAATTGTGTGAACCAATATGTTAAAATATCCTTAAAACTATTTAGCTCGCACTACCATTTTTTTATCTTCAGCGATAAACTAAACTTAAACCAATGCGATTAGTCAGATTTATTCTTTTAAGAAGTATAGTACTTCTTTACACAAGTATTATGTGCTCTCAGGAAGCAGATTCCTATACTATAAAAGAACACTACACAAAACAAGAAGTTGATATTGTAATGAGAGATGGTGTTAAACTTCACACTACCATTTATTCACCAAAAGATACCTCAAAAAAATATCCAATTTTAATGCATAGAACTCCATATAGTTCGAGACCGTATGGCAAAGATGAATTTAAATCTAAAATAGGTCCAAATGAATTTTTAATGAAAGAAGGCAATATTATTGTCTATCAAGATGTACGGGGGCGTTGGATGAGCCAAGGGGTGTATGATAATATGCGTGCTTATATACCCAATAAAAAAGGAAAACAATTTGATGAAGCCAGTGATACCTATGATACGATAGACTGGTTGGTGAAGAATGTATCAAATACTAATAAAAAAGTAGGGATATGGGGGATTTCATATCCTGGTTTCTATGCAACATATTCTTTATTAGACGCGCACCCAGCTTTAAAAGCAGTATCGCCGCAAGCATGTATTGGGGATTTCTTTTTTGATGATTTTCACCATAATGGAGCATATCTGTTAAGTTATTGGAGAGCTACCGCAGTTTTTGGATACGAAAAAACTAAACCTACTACAGAGAGTTGGTATACTTTTCCAGAATTAAAAAGTAAAGATCAATATCAATTTTTTCTCGATGCGGGTCCTTTGAGCAATCTGGATCAATATTATAAAGAAGACAATGTATTTTGGACACAATTAAAAGAACACCCCAATTATGATGAATTCTGGCAAAAAAGAGGAATAATTCAACATTTAAAAAACCAAACGATCAAACCAGCAGTAATGACTGTAGGGGGCTTATTTGATGCCGAAGATTTATATGGTCCTTTTGAAACTTATGAGAATATCGAAAAGAAAAGTGATACTTATAACATTATGGTTTTTGGACCATGGAGTCATGGGGATTGGGCAATAACTAAAAAACGCCAAGCTATTGGTAATGTATACTTTGGAGATGATCTTTCTTTAAATTTCCAGAAAAATGTAGAAACCCCCTTTTTTAATCACTTCCTAAAAGGAGATGCAGATGGAAAAACCGGATTACCAGAAATTCAAATTTTTGATACTGGAAAAAAAGAGTGGAATTCTTTTGAAAGTTGGCCACCAGCAAATGTAGAAAAAAAGACATTCTACCTTTCTGCCAATGATGAGTTGTCTGGTAAAAGCGGAGTGGGGGAGTCAGAATTTATAAGTGATCCCAAAAAACCAGTTCCATATTCTGAAGATATAAAAATGGTATTTACGCCAAGAAAATATATGACAGATGATCAACGGTTTGCAGCGCGTCGTCCCGATGTTTTGGTGTTTGAAACTCCTGTTCTTACCGAAGATATGACATTATCGGGAGAAGTACTAGCAAAGTTAAAAGTAGCTACGACAGGTACAGATGCAGACTGGGTAGTAAAATTGATAGATGTGTATCCTAATGATGCCGAAGATACAGAAGAAACACAGCAATATTTAAAAATGAGCAATTATCATATGATGGTTCGTAGTGAAGTGATGAGAGGGCGTTTTCGAAATGATTTCAGTAAACCCGAACCTTTTGTCGCTAATCAAAAAACCGAGGTAAATATTAAGCTACAGGATATACACCATACGTTTAAAAAAGGACATAAAATACAGGTTCAGGTTCAGAGTACCTGGTTTCCGTTAATCGATTTAAATCCGCAAACCTATGTTCCCAATATCTTTAAGGCAAAAAAATCTGATTTTACAAAACAAACACATAAAGTATATTATGATTCTGCAATAGAAGTTATGATTTTAAAGTAGTTAATAAATCCATAATATTGGGTTTATAATCAAGATCAAAATAAAAATCAGTCTGCTATTATTTTCTTCTCTTTTGTTTTTTTGCGTACCCAAAAATATACTGGTAACTATAGAATTATAAAAAATGTTAAATATAATAAAAATATACCTTCTGTTTGTTTGATAATTAGTATTTTGGTTATCAGTTAATTAACACCCCATTTCTAGGAATTTCTTTTGATATGGGGTGTTTTTTATGTATATAGATAGATCATCACTTAATTTAGTACATCGATAGGGTTAAGACAAGCTTGATGTTTTTAATTCTTGTGTTATTCATAAGTAAATGAATTAATGATAGAGATAAAAACAATAATTCAGGAAGCAGGAAGTTTAAACACGCTCTTAGCAGTAACTTATAGATACAAATTTTGAACTTAATATTATCCTAGTTCTCTAAACATTCTATAATATGAATAAGTATCTCTTAACCATTACTTTACTACTATCAAGTCTACTGGTAAATGCACAAGAAGTCATATCCACACAAGGAGATTCATATTCTAATAGAAGTGGAAGCATCGATTTTACTATAGGCGAAGTGATTATTAACACAGTAATTAATGAAAGCAATGATATTACTCAAGGTTTTCATCAAATCAACTGGGATTTTTTAGAAATAGAGGATCATCATTTAGACTATGAAGCTACTATTTTTCCCAACCCAACAGAGGATATATTGAACATAAAAACAACTACGTTTGAGAATGTGACTTATACACTTTATGATGCCCAAGGAAAATTGGTATTGCATGATAAACTTTCTGCAGAGCAAACATCTGTTAAGGTAAGTCAACTAGCAGCAGGTTACTATTCTTTGATTTTGACTAACGGAACAGAAGAACTCAAGACATTTAAACTGGTTAAAAGACATTAAGATGAGAAAAATACTACTGTCACTTTTTGCCATAACAATAATCACACTAAACTCCTATGCACAAGTGCCAGAAGGTTTTAAATACCAGGCAGTTGTAAGAGATGCAAGAAACCTAATTTTAAACAATCAAGAAGTTAGAATGCAATTAACAATCCAACAGGGGGCTATTGGAGGTAGATCGGTATATACCGAAACGTTTGCATTAACTACGAATACTTATGGTATAGTAAACCTAGAAATAGGAACAGGAACTACAGCAGATGATTTTACAACGATCGATTGGGCAAACGGACCATATTTCATAGAAACAGCAATTGACCTATCATCTGGAACAAGCTACTCAGTTATAGGTACAAGCCAATTAATGAGCGTGCCTTATGCATTATATGCTAAAATAGCTAATAAGGTGAGTAATGATGAGGTTAATGATGCAGATGCTGACCCAAGAAATGAAATACAAATAATCGTTAGTACAGACGCCAGAAATTTAATACTACAAGGCTCTGATGGAGGTGCTTATTTACCCCCCCCGAATCTTTCTATTATGCAGATACAGATAGTGATGGGTATGGAAACCCTTTAGCAGCCGTATATTCAATAAATCCCCCATTAGGATATTCTACCAACAATAGTGATTGCGATGATACTAATCCTACTGTTTACCCAGAAGCTCCCGAACTTTGTGATGGTATAGATAATAATTGTGATGGTCGAGTTGATGAAGGGTTTGATAATGATAATGATGGGTATACTACTTGTCAAGGAGATTGTGATGATACTAACCCTGCTATTTACTTAGAGGCTCCCGAACTTTGTGATGGTATAGATAATAATTGTGATAGTCGAGTTGATGAAGGGTTTGATAATGATAATGATGGGTATACTACTTGTCAAGGAGATTGTGATGATACTAACCCTGCTATTTACTTAGAGGCTCTCGAACTTTGTGATGGTATAGATAATAATTGTGATGGTCGAGTTGATGAGGAGTGTGCTATACCAGCAATTGGTGTTGCTTATCAAGGAGGAATTATAGCGCATCTTTTGATGCCTGGTGATATTGGTTATGATCCAAATGTACCTCATGGAATAATAGCTGCGGTAAGTGATCAGTCTACTGGGGGCATTAATTGGCCTGCCTCGGTCGCTATTTGCAATGCTTATACTGATGGTACTTATTTTGATTGGCGAATGCCAACTAGTATCGAGTTAAATTATCTTCATATAAATCGAGTAGCAATAGGTAATTTTGCTAATAAAGCCTATTGGAGTAGTAGTACTGCTGGTAGTAATGCATGGTATCAGGCATTCAGCAATGGTTTTCAAAATAATATTTCACAGAGGTTTACCTTTCTCTATGCAAGGGCTGTAAGGACTTTTTAACTAGTTATCCTAAGTACATGACAAAAATTAACTGTGAATAGTAATACGCCTAATCATTTTATGGTTTATCAAGACTTCACAGGTCTCTAAGACCTGTGAAGTCTGTAAAACAACAATTTAATAATATTGTAATAATCAATCACTTAAATGTTTATCCTAATTTTTTGTCATGTATTTAGCTAGTTATCTATTTAATTATTTAGTGTAGTTGGCTAGTAGAGTCTGATAGTTTATACCTGTTTTTTATGGTTTCCTACAGATCATTAGCATTCGATAAAAAGAACATAGAATTTTCAAATTGTGAATATCTATTATACGTATTTGTGGTTAGCGTTTTTTTTAAAATATATATTTGCCATCTTAAAAAAAAAAGATATGAGCACTACTTGGTATGAATGTAAAGTAAAGTATAGAAAAATAGATGATTCTGGAGTACAGAAAGTTACTACAGAACCTTATTTGATAGATGCTTTATCATACACAGAAGCAGAAACCAGAATTAACGAAGAAATGTCGGCATATATTAGTGAAGAATTTAAAATCACTAATATTAAGATTGCAAATTTTGCAGAGATACATCCTTTTGAAAATTCTGATCGATGGTTTAAATCAAAAGTTACCTTAATTTCTTATGATGAAGAAAGTGGTAAAGAAAGAAAGTCGAGTATGTATCTGTTGGTACAGGCCAATGATGTAAAAGAAGCTTATGATAATACCATTAGTGTGATGAAGGATTCTGTTAGTGATTATACAGTACCTGCAATTTCAGAATCTCCGATCATGGATGTTTTTCCTTATTTCTCAAACGAGGAAGAGCAATTAGAGAAAGCTCAACCCATAGTAGCAGTAGACCCTTCTCTAGAAGAAGTATCAGAAGAAGTTGATTCTGTTAAGGAAGAAATATTAGAAGAGGTCAATTCTTCTCAAGGAGAAATATCAGAAGAGGTAGAAGATATATAATTTACTTAAAATCTGAGTTTGACATAAGAAAGCACTATTGACAGATTATTTAACTTGTTGATTATTATTTATATACTCTTATGTCTCATCGAGTGATTTTATCAGTAGTGATAGCGGTTGATAAAATTGTATCGAGATGTAATAAGGAGTATTATCACAATTGGATCTCGATACAATTTTTCTTCATTTTATTTCGAAAAATCACTCGATTTGACGGATTTTATAAAACCCTAAATTTATGTCGAACTCAAATTCTTTGAAGTGTTAAAATCTATTTACTTATTCATCAACGTTCTAAACTGATAAAAGAAACGCTCGATAAGTCGAAGATCTTCGGTTACAATTTCTACAACACCTCTCATTTCCTGTTTAAAAGGAATTTCTTTGTCATAGGTAGTAATTAGTTTTTCGGGCAATTCAACATCAATAAGATATAATCCATCTTTATCTGGTAACAAGGATATGTGTTTGACTTTACCTTTCAGCGTTCCAAACTCATTATCAGGAAAGTTTTCTAATCTAATATTTGCAGTTTGCCCAATCTTTATTTTGCCCGAATTTTGAGAAGGAGCTTTGATTTTTGCTAGGTATGAAGAATATTCTGAAGGAACAATAATAAAAACAAGATCTCCCAATGCTACGGTTTGGTTTTCTGTCCAAAAATTAAGAAAAGAAACACGACCTTCGATATCAGATTTAAGTACGTATTGTAACTCCCAGTCTTTAATACTTTTCTTTAACTGCCCAAAGGATTGTAACACCTTTTTAAACAGGTTAATCTCTTCTTTTCTTTTATTAATTTCTGTACCTTTTGATGTTTTGGTAGCATTACTAATACTCTCGTTAATTTGAGATAGTTGTACATCATTATTTTCATAATTACGCTTAGTTCGCAGATAATCGAGCTCTTTACTTTCGTATTCTTGTGCAGAGATCACTCCTTTATCAAATAGTTTTTTTTGACGCTGAAGCTCTTTTCGTTTAAACTCCAGTTCGGTTTTACCTAGTCTTTTTTGAGCTTTTAGGCTCTCTAAACGCCTGTAGAGTTCTGATAAGGAGGTTTGGTTTGCTATAACTTCATTAGAAAAAGGTTGTAATTCTTTATTCAAAATATATTCAGAATAACTGTTCTCGAATATTGCATAGCTGGTTTCGATATCTCCCAGGAATAAGACTGGTAACTCGTCTATAGGAAATGTAAATGATTTCGTATTTACTTTGATGGTATCTACAATAGATTTCAGCAGAAATACATCTTTATAATTCGCACTGCTTTCTAATATCGCCAGAGGCGTGTTTTTGGGTACGATTTGATTGTCTTTAACGAACAGAGATTCTATTTTACCATTGGTTTGGGCATATTCTTTTTGTGGCGGTATTCGAGTCGTAATAATCGCTTCTGCAGGTATTACATCGGGATATTTAACCAGCCAGGAAAGGAATAATAGTAGTAGTATTAACACCAAAATCAAAAGATTCCCCCACCGTATCATCCAATGCGGAACCTGGGTTAGGATTTCCTGTACCTCTTCGCTACGTAGTTGTATGTCGTCTAAAGTATCTGGCATAATGTTTAGCTATAAATTAAGAATTACGAATTACGAATTTTTAGTTTAGTGGTTTTTTGAATAGAGCCAATGATTTTGAGTAATTCTTCACATTTATTAATAAGGTTTATACTTTCTTGATTTGTTATATAATTACTATCTCTTAATAATCTTAACCAATAATGTGTTTCTCTGGTTTCTTTATATGAAATAGCCATTTTTGATAAAAAATCTCTCGTGCTTTGCCCCCCTATAGTTTCTTCGATGTTTGCTCCAATAGAGGTTCCACTTTTCAGAATTTGTTTAGATAAAACATATTCTTGTTGTTCTTTTATCAACTTTTTATATAATTTAATACATAATAATGCAAATTCATAACTTTTGGTTTGAACAACATTTTCTTTTTTCATCTAATTCGTAATTCTCAATTTGTAATTCTTAATTCAGGTATTATTTCCCTAATTCGAGTTGATTTTTAACTAGGTGATAATAATTTCCTTTCTCTTTGATTAGGGATTCATGATTTCCTACTTCTATAATTTTACCTTTGTCTAGCACAACAATCTGATGCGCATTTTTTACAGTGCTTAATCGATGTGCTATTACCATTACGGTTTTGTTTTTAAAGAAGGTATCTAATTTTTCCATGATTACCTTTTCATTATTGGCATCAAGAGCAGAAGTAGCTTCATCAAAAAACAAATATTTAGGGTTTTTATAGACTGATCGGGCTATAAACAGTCGTTGTTTTTGCCCAGTACTTAACCCTACACCTTCCATTCCTATTTTGGTATTGTAAGAAAGAGGGAGCGATTCGATAAACTCTTTGATATTTGCAACATCTACTGCGTGTGCTAATTTTTTCTTATCTACATAATCTTCTCCTACTGCAATATTATTAGCAATGGTATCATTAAAAATATATCCTTCTTGCATCACCACCCCAAATTGATCTCTCCAGGCTTTTTGGGATACATTATGTAAATCATGAGAACCTATATAAATCTGTCCTTCATCTGGTTCATAGAACTTAAGAAGGAGTTTCATAAGAGTGGTTTTTCCGCTACCACTAACCCCAACTACAGCTGTAATTTTATTAGCTGGAATAGAAAGGTTGAGATTTTTTAAAACTGGTTTATCGGCTCCTACATATCTAAAAATCAAATTCTTGACTTCAAAACCAGAGTTTGCTGAGATTTCTTTAATCTTTTCATCACCAGGGTGTTCTTCATCTTCTTTATTATGAATCTCTCCTAGACGTTCTAAAGAAATTTGTGCATCCTGTAGCTCTCTTAAGAAATTAATTAATTGCGAAATAGGAGCATTTAATTGCCCTACAATGGCTGTAATCGCCAGCATCATACCCAGTGTAATATCACCATCTATCACCAGTTTTGCAGAAAAAACCGTAATCAGGATATTTTTTAATTCATTAATGAAAGAAGATCCTACACTTTGATACTGCTCTAGTGCTAGATTCTCAATAGATATTCTAAATAGTTTTGCCTGTACAAACTCCCAGTTCCATCGTTTTCTTTTTTCAGCATTATGCAGTTTTATTTCCTGCATACCATTTACCAATTCGATCACCTTACTTTGCTCTTCACTAATCTGCGAAAAGCGTTTGTAATCTAGTTTTTTACGTTTTTTGAAGAAAACAAGTATCCAGGCAAAATAGAACGTACTTCCTATCGCAAAAATACCGAAAATAGGAATGCTATAATAAATCAGAACTATACTAAATATGATAAGATTAACCATTGAGAATAGTACGTTTAAAGAAGACATGGTTAGTATCTGCTCAATTCGTTTATGATCATTGATCCTTTGTAAAAGATCCCCCGTCATTTTTACATCAAAATAGGAGATAGGCAGATTCATAAGTTTAATAAAGAAATCTGATATTAGCGATATATTAATACGTGTACTAAGATGCAGTAAAATCCAACTTCTTAGTACATCGATTAATGTTCTTCCGATAAACAGAGAAAGCATTGCAATTAGTACAAGATATATAAAATCAAGATCTTGATTTTTAATCCCAACATCAACGATACTCTGTGTTAAAAACGGAGTAATAAGTTGCAATAAACTTCCTGCCCCTAGACCTAATGCCAGCTGAAAAAGAAACGCTTTGTATTTGAATATGTATTTAGATATAAATTTAAAACCAAATTTTTGATCCTCTTCATCCAGATTATCACTATAAAAATTAGGAGTAGGTTCTACCAATAAGGCGACACCTTCTTCTGTGTTTTCGTCGGCGTTATTACCGATCCATGCTCTTATAAATTCATCTTTTGTGTAGGTGATCAATCCATGAGCAGGATCAGAGACATAAATGGTCATATCCCCTTTACGCGAGGTTTTGATTTTATAGACTACTACATAATGTATTTTGTTCCAGTGTACAATACAGGGCAGAGGAACTTCGTTTAATTTGTTTAATGAAAGCTTTACCCCCAGAGATCTAAAACCTATTTCCTCTACTGCATCACTAAGTCCCAAAAGAGAGCTTCCTTCTCTGGTGGTTTCACTTAATGATCTAATTCTTTGAGTATTAAGAACTCTTCCATAATGTTTTGCGATAATCTTAATACAAGTAGGTCCACAATCTTTCGATTCTGTTTGTTTGTAAAATGGAAATTTAGGCATTAAGCTTTTTTAAATTAAATTTGATTTGTGTAATGATATCTACCTACAAAGTAAAGTAATTCTTTTCTATAATACTAATACTATGTTTTAGGGCGCGACCCTATGGGATTAGGCTATTTGCTATATCTTTTTTATTATTCCTTAGCTATATTGCTAAAGCAAAAAAAGAAACAGATATAAAAAAAGGATACCGCTACTATTCTTCACGCAAACCTGATAGTGTTGACTTATGATCCGTGTCTTACTAAAATTTAAAAATAAATTAAAAACAGCAATCAACCAATATCTGTTACAAAAGTTCTAACAGCAGAGAGGTAGAGAAGCAGAGAATCAAAGTTTTGACTATAATTACTTTTACATTTATCATTTTACGGTTTTACATTTAATAATTTCAAATACTCACAAACTCATCATTTTAGTATTTAGCTCCCCCACTTATATAAGTACCCCCATCCATTTAATAAGTACCTTGGGGTACTGTAACTGTTAAAGAACCCTGTAGGTTTGTCAGTTTGGGTACTTCAAAGCTGGGAGTATCAGGTAAGATTGTCAGTTTACCCATTTTGGAGATTGGGAATACCTACTTCATTGCCTAGTGCCAGAGCAATTTTTGCTATCGTTTGTACAAATTTTGAGGTATCGCTATCTTTTTTTCAGGATCATTGTACAAAAAAGCAATACCCACCATCTTTTATCGATATCCTATCCTGTTTTTTTGTTTTTCAGTGTTACATTTAATAGTTTCAAATACTCAAATACTCAAATACTCAAATACTCAAATGCTCAAGTGCTCACAGCCTTACAGTAGATGATGGTTTTAGATATGAAGTGACGGGGATGGTTTTTTATGGTAAATAATATGAACCATGTTGCCGTAAGTATTTTGTAATTAGTTATATATGATGTTTGTTTTTTGATCAAAATAAAGGAATGCTGCTCTTTTTTTACTGCTGCTCCGTAAGCATATTTTTGAGGTTTTTAGTATCTTAGAAAAACTTTGTTTTTAACTAAACAAATAAAAAAAGCAATTCATTTTTTTAATTCTTAAAACCTTATTATTATGAAATCTCTTAAAACTATTTTATTAACAATTTTAGCTGTTTTTTGCCTTGTGGTAGTACAGGGGCAAGTAAAAATCGGGCAAGGTGTTACCTCTCCAAATGATTGGGTTGATTATAATACAGCAGGAATCTATGTGGATGTAAATACTTCAGCATGTGGTTTTCAAACAACACCTCACTATTTGGTAACCCTAGAGTCTATTAGTAATAAAGGATATCATTGGTATATATCAGGAACTCCATCTTTGTATAATATAACACCAACAGGGTTTAGGGTGTACCTAAGATGGACAGATGCTCCTTCAGATTTGCCAACTGTTGGTACTTATGCAAACCCATTAAGAGCTAGTACAGCAAAGGATAGAGAATGGGTAATTAGATGGACTGGGATAGAAATGCGAGATTGTGGGCAATCTGTAGCAACGAATTCTATTGGAGCACTATTTTCTGGAGCCAATGGTCCCGAAGAAGATAAAGTATCTAAAGGTTTACAAACATCTGATACAAATACCTTGAAAATATACCCTAATCCTAGTAAAGATAAAGTGATTATCCAATATTCAGGTTTTATCAAAAAAACTGAAATTTATGATTTGAATTCTAGATTATTAGGTGTTTCTACTACCAATTCGATTAACATTAAAAAATTACCACAAGGAAACTATATCATAAAAGTATATGTAGAAAACAATAAGATAATTACAAAACAATTTGTAAAATAGTCCAGAATAGAGACTCTTAAAAATTAAGAGTACTAATTTACAAAAACGACTTGCTATTGTAGGTCGTTTTTATTTTTATACAACTATCTGAAAAGTTTTGTAAATGAGGAAAGATGAAAAAAATAAATTCGAGCACGTTTAAACAGTATACCATAAAGAAAAAATGTATGTTCTTCTCATGAAGTAATATAACAAGAAGTGTTGATAATGTATGGTATCAAATAGTTAGTTTTTAGATAAATATTTGCCTTTGTTCTGGTTTCTAGAAGTGAATCGATCTTGGCTTTTTTGGTCATGTATTAAATTTTGTATCTGAATTTTTCTATTTTTTTAATATAGCCTATGACCATGCCGAAAAAAATAAACTTCATTATGGGGCAAAAACCAAATCTATCGACTCACAACCACTACTCAAGATTTATAGTATAATCTGTAATAATGTGTTAAAATAGCCTGTTTATTGCCAATAATTCTTGAATTTATTAACCGAAAACGTTTTAGTTTTTAAGTAAATTAGGTTATTACTACCAATAACAATAGATTTGACTCAATGACAAAAAAAGTTGAAAATATAGCTGTACTAACTTCGGGAGGAGATGCTCCTGGAATGAATGCAGCAATTCGTGCAGTAGTTCGGGCGTGTAGTTATTATAGTATAAAATGTTTTGGTATTTATAAAGGATATGAAGGGCTTATAAATAATGAAATTGAAGAATTGAATGCACGTTCTGTTCGCAATATTATTAACAAGGGAGGTACTTTTCTTAAATCTGCTCGATCAAAAGAGTTTAGAACTATCGAAGGAAGACAGAAAGCATATGAAAATCTGATTAAGAATAATATTGATGCACTTGTTGTGATTGGTGGTGATGGGAGTTTTACTGGGGCTTTGAAATTCTCGGAAGAATTTAATTTTCCAGTAGTAGGTATCCCAGGTACTATCGATAATGATATTAACGGTACAGATTATACGATAGGATATGATACTGCACTAAATACAGTAGTAGAGGCAATTGATAAGATTAGAGATACCGCAAGTTCTCATAATCGGTTGTTTTTAATCGAAGTAATGGGGCGTGATGCAGGAGATATTGCTTTAAATGCAGGAATAGGAGCAGGAGCAGAAGAGATTTTGATCCCAGAAGAAAATATGGGAGTAGAACGACTTATAGAGTCTCTAAGGAAGAGTAAGAAAACTGGAAAAACCTCTAGTATCATTGTAGTAGCAGAAGGTGATAAGTCTGGTAAAAATATTTTTGAGCTAGGAGAATATGTTGAAGAAAACCTTACTAATTATGAAGTGAGGGTATCTGTTTTGGGACATATACAGAGAGGTGGCTCCCCAAGCTGCTATGATCGTGTACTAGCTAGTAAACTTGGAGTAGGAGCAGTAGAAACATTATTAGATGGTAAAAGTGAGGTAATGATAGGAATCGTTCATAAGGTTGTTACTATTGTACCTCTTAATACTGCATTAGATAAAAGATCACATAGGCATGATGGATTAATAAAGGTAGCAGATATCACTTCTGTATAATTTTGAATAGTATAACCACAGTCAGTATAAAATAATAAAACAACTAAATTTTTAAATATGAGTACGTTAAAAATTGGAATTAACGGTTTTGGTAGAATTGGTAGAATTGCTTTTAGAGTTGCTTCTAAACGAGATAATGTAGAGATTGTAGCAATTAATGATTTATTAGATGTAGAATATTTAGCTTATTTATTAGAATATGATTCGGTACACGGGAAATTTGATGGAACTATCGAGATCAAAAACGATAACCTTATCGTAAATGGAAAAGAAATTCGGGTAACCGCCAAACGTAACCCAGAAGATCTAAAATGGGATGCTGTAGGAGTAGATGTCGTTATGGATTGTACAGGAATTTTTACTACACTTGGTACAGCAGACGCTCATCTTAAAGCAGGAGCTAAGAAAGTAGTGATTTCTGCCCCGTCAAAAGATGTTCCAATGTTTGTAATGGGAGTAAATCATAATGATGTAAAAGTTTCAGATACTATTGTTTCTAATGCTTCTTGTACTACTAATTGTTTAGCTCTTTTGGCAAAAGTTATAGATGATAATTTTGGTATTGAAGAAGGATTGATGACCACGGTACACTCTTCTACAGCAACACAATCTACTGTAGATTCTCCCTCGAAAAAGAACTATAGATTAGGACGTAGTGCATTAAACAATATTATTCCCTCTACTACAGGAGCTGCGGTGGCAGTTACCAAAGTGATTCCTGCTTTAAAAGGGAAGTTAACAGGTATGGCATTTAGGGTTCCTACGGTAGATGTTTCTGTAGTAGACCTTACTGTAAAGACTAAAAAATCAGTTTCTTACGAAGAACTAAAAGCCGTTGTAAAGAAAGCTTCTGAGAATGAATTAAAAGGTATTCTTGGGTATACAGAAAAAGCAGTAGTATCTCAGGATTTTGTAGGAGAATCACATACTTCTGTATTTGATGCTAGTGCAGGAATTGCACTTAACGAGAATTTCTTTAAGCTGATATCTTGGTATGATAATGAATTTGGATACTCTACGAAGCTGGTTGATTTATCAACTCATGTAGGTAATTTGTAAATTTATATAGCTTATCAAAGTATAACTAGCATAATTGTAGCATTGAGTCTTTTAACTTTGCTTAAGGTGATAGTAGATTAAATTATAGAGTTATGCCTATCTGGTTATCAGAAAGTTGTTTTAATATTGTAGTTTCAGAATTATGAATTTATAGGTAATGATAGATTTTGATTAGAATTCTTTACAAAAGACCATTTTTTTAGATATTATGTATTCTCTTTACTAACCATATAACAAATTTTCAAATGATTTTATTAGCTGATGGGGGCTCTACTAAATGCGATTGGATTCTTCTGGATGACTTAGGAGAAATTGCTTTTAAAACCCGTACAGAAGGGTTAAATCCTGCTGTATTCGAAAAATCTCTTTTGGAACAAAGAGTTAGAAAAAATGAGAAACTTTCTTCTCATCGAGATAAAATTGATACTATCCATTTTTATGGAGCAGGATGTGGTACAAAAAAACCAGTAACGATTTTGAAAAAAATATTTGAAGATTTTTTTGTGAATGCAGAGGTTGTTATTAAAGAAGATATGGTTGCCGCAGTGTATGCTGCTACGACAGCACCTGGGATAGTGTGTATTTTAGGAACGGGGTCTAATAGTTGTTATTTTGATGGTAAAGGCATTCATATGTCGGTAAGTTCTTTGGGATATATTCTTATGGATGAAGCTAGTGGAAATCACTTTGGAAAAAAACTGATACGTGATTATTATTATAAAAGAATGCCCCCCGAAATAGCATCAGAATTTGAAAAACGTTTTGATCTTTCTTCAGATTCAATTAAGGAAAATTTATACAAAAAGGAAAATCCTAATACATATTTGGCTTCTTTTGCAGAATTTATTTTTAGCAGTGAGCGTAATGGTTATTTTTATAAAATTATTACCGAAGGGATTCAGGAATTTATAGAAAACAGAGTGTTGTGTTTTCCAGAATCACAGCATGTACCTATACATTTTATTGGTTCGATAGCTTATTTTAGTGAAGATATTATAAGAGCTGTGAGCTCGCCATATCGTTTAACAATAGGCAATATTGTAAGAAGACCAATTGATGGAATTATTGATTACTATCGAAAAGAAGTAATTAGAAAATAAACAAAAATATACTATTTATAGTTTAGGAGTCGTTACCTAATGCTTGTTTAATTAAGTCCAATGCTTTTTCTGAATAAGAAAGTTGTAATGCTGATTCGTGCCCTTTTTTAGACATTTTACACCAGGTTTTTTGAAGAATATCAATTACCTTTTTATCAGTATGTTTAATCAGGAATTCTTCATAATAAAAATTAAGAAAAACAAGACATATTACATCTTCTAAAGTTTGTGTATCTGCATCTTTTTTTAATTTTTTCTTTTGAATAAGAAAAGCTACCCGATCAATAATTTCAGAATCATAACCAATATTTTTAAGAATTTCTGAGGCTTTTTGTGCATGAAATTTTTTTAGATCTTCTCTCCATTTTAGATAACCAATACGATTCATCGCATAGTTTTTTCGTGGTATTTTCCATCTGCAAATATGTTGTGACCTAGCAGCAAGTTTAAGAGCTTCGGGAGCATTTGGCTCAAACTCTTCTATAGTATTTGTCATACGTTGTCCATAGATTAACTCTTTAGGAACAAGTGTATTGTTTATTTTTTCGGTATTAGGATCTTCTGCATTTGCTTTATCAATACAGGTATATGCTTCTGCTAGTTTATCTATCGACATACGGAATCATTTTTTAGTGCGTTAACAAATTTAAAACATTTGTATGAGCAAACACAGTTTAGATTTTTTAAATCTATGAATTATCAAAACTACATTAAAATATACAACAATAATTACAATTTATATGCGGGATGTAATTGTTAATACTTATGTGTAAAAGTATTTTACCTCCTTACCTTTTTGAATAGGTTTTACACTTAATTTTACTAGCGAATTTTATAGTGTTATACCAGTTGTATTATAGAGTTAAAAATAATTAACTACCAGATGACAGAATATGTACTTTTAACGAATGATCAAAATTATTTTGTTGAATATCTTATTGGTGAATTGGTATTATCAAGTAGTATCAGTGAAGCAATGAAGTTTAACGATGAGCATCTTGCATTGAGATTTAAGCAGATGTTGCATAATTCTTGCGAGTTAGTAACTAGTGTAAATACATATATTGGATAATTCTGGATAGTAAGAAGTATTTTTTACCTACCCACGAATTAATTTTAAAACATAATCCAGATCAGAATCTCTACCAGAGATTAAATCATCTATAGAGAATATAATCTGCCTATCGGGGGGTACGCCAGATCCTTTAGGAATAGTTTTATCTTTTACATAATGGTTTATCTTTTCCATAAATATCACCATAATTATTTTTGAATTGGGAAATTCATAATACACAGGAAACTCTCCATTCGAAAAGTAATACCCTCCACCGGTTTCTTCTCCTACCAAAACAATATTAGGATCATTTTTAACATTCAATGCAAAGGTAGCTCCAGCAGAAAAAGTTGTCCCTCCTGCCAAGACATATACATTGCCTCGAAACCTATCTTTATTAGGAACCATAATAGCTTCTAGATCATCAAAAACGAGTTTCCAACCATCATATATTGGATGGTTGTAAAACTTATCTTTCAAAAATTGTTTTTCATTAAGATAAGTTCTGGCGACATATTTTCGTTCTGGGATAGTAAGTGAAGCTACATATTCGTTTGTAATCTGTTTAAATGCACTATTGGCTATAAATGAGTATAAATGTATTGCATTAGGTCTAAAACCCCCACTGTTGTATCGAACATCAACAACAAGATGATTGATTTTCTTTTTATTGATTTCTTTAAAAATTTTTATCAGATTTGATTTAAAAATACCAATGTCTCCTTCAAATGAGTTTACGACTAATATGGCTGTATCTAATTCTTCTTTATAATATACAAAAGGATTTTTGTTATTAATGAATGTATCAAAGTAGCTAAAATTACTTTCCTGTTTATGATATTTAGCAAAATAAGAATTGCGTTTGGTATTCCTTAGTCTTACCGATACAAAAGATTCTGCTGGTAAGATTTTATTTTTTTTTGCTCCGTTGGGTTCTGTATAATCAATACAAAATTTTTTCTCAATACCATATTCATAAGCAAAGTATAACCCAAACTTTAATTCTATTTCTCTATATTTTCGAGTGAGGTTATATCCATCACTTGGTACATATTTCTTTAGGTGATGTAAAATTTCATAAGCTTTTTTCCCATTAATTTGATTAATTTTTGAACCTATTGGGATACCAAAATCGTCGGTATCTGTATAAAACTCTGTATTTATTAATTTAAGAATCAAAGGAAAATAGTATTGATCTGTTTTTATGGTATTGGGAGCAAAAAATAAAAGATGCCCGTCTTTTATTTTATCTGTAACATTCAGCATATTTTGATATAATTTTATATCAGAATCTGTTGTAGTCAAAGATTCTTTTGTACTCTCAAAAATATACTCCAAAGAATCTTGGTCAATATATTCATATAAGCTGGGGTGTCCTTTTTTCAGTATATTTTCAAAAATTCTGAAATCTTCTCTAACGGCAAGAGAGTCCATACGTTTTTGTGCAAAAAGCACACAGGTAAACGTGCAAAAAAGTACAAAATATTGTATTTTTTTCATTAGATGACTTTAACGATATAACTTAATTGACTTCTTTAGATTGTATATTGTTGCAATCTTTTTGTTTTTCCAGATGTAAAAATAATAAAATTGTTGAGTGAATTTTATGTAGTGCTGGATTTAATATTATGAGTTCACCCTGAGTAATACTCTAACCTACAAAATTTACATTTTGTAAGTTAATTTTGTTTTTTTAAAACTGTAGCTATGGCTACGCTACTCAAAAAAGGTTTCATTATGGTAAGAAATCTTGCATGTTTACTTAAAACAAAAAGCTGAAATGAGTTTAACAGAAAAAGAGCGTGAAAACATACTCTTTTTAGATTGCAAATAGTCTTATTTTTAGTTTAATTTTCGCAGTTGTCTTTTTATTTTTTTGATTGCTGATTCTATAGATTTTTCGGGTTCTATAACATTATATTCACCCCAGAATACTGGATCAGAGAATCCAGATGCTTCAT
>CAKMZM010000040.1:18261-21121 GCA_929200365.1 uncultured Flavobacteriaceae bacterium
TCTATAACATTATATTCACCCCAGAATACTGGATCAGAGAATCCAGATGCTTCATCACTAATTACTACAGATGATTTTAATTGGTCTCTTGGTTTAACAGTTTCGTTATTGATATTTTTTTTCCAATCGGTAATTGCCATTTCTACATTTAATTTATAGATGGAGTTAAATAATTTCTTTTTCCAGTTGATTTTTACAACAAGATCAATTCTTCCATAGCTGTAGTACCATTTTCCATTTTTTTGGCGATAATCAATTGTATAAGATGCCTGGGTAGGGTATACTTTTGCTTTTTTCGGTTTTTTTCTAACAAACATTTTACTAACCTCTTCCTTGTTTTCCATATTAAGGCTAAAGACAGCCTTGGTCATTGCTAACGTTTCGGCATCAATGTATAATTTTCCATAATACAAAGGCTCTTTTATGTAAGGGCGCTGTTTAAAATTTAACACATAAATATATTGATCATGAATTTTTGTGGATTTATCAAAACTAAATATATAAGTATCTGTCATACTTTGGGTAAAAAGAATCTCAGGGTTTTTCATCACATCAATATAAAGTGTGCTGGTAGGTCCTCCCTGTAGTTTTAGTGTGAGTGTATCTAATTTTTTATAATCGGCACTTTTTCTAGCTTTAAAAAGCTTAATGATATCTGTTCTTGTAGATTCATAAGGATTTTTATAGACATCTACCACCGCTTCAGAAAGTGAAACATAACTTCTACGTTTTTTGATGGTTTCTCTATAAAAAGCAGTCATAATACTATTTTCATTAAGATAATTGCTTCCTTTTCTCTTTATGACTTCGCGTATAAGTGTATTTGGATCCTTTGGGTCAATATTAACCTCAGATAATTCAGTGACAGAAACATTTAGTTTTATCTTTAATTCTTTACCATTAAATTTTGATAGCATAATAACCTTATCTCTATATCCCAGATGAGAAACTGTTATTTTGCCGTTAGTTATATTTTTAGGAAGCTTTAACGAAAATTTTCCTTCATTATTTGTAACCGTAGAAATATTAGTTTCATTTACTGTAATAGATGCAGATACCAGAGGTCGATTAGTTTCATTATCAAGTATATATCCTTTGTACTCATTATAATTGGTGTCATTTTGACTACTCTCCTGAAAATAAGTGAATGCTTGTATGTGCGAAGAGTATGAGATAGTTAGGGAAATAAATAATAGAAAGACTCTATATCTATTTTGAAATAAAATACTTTTTTTCTTCATAACTCATTTTTTTGATTGTAAAATATTTTTTTTAGAACTACTTCAATTTCAAATATGAGTTTACCTACAAAAATGAATCTTTTTGTTTAATACTTCAACATAAAAATTAACTGTAGTTATTAACGATGTCTAACTTTTCTTTTTTATTTAAATCAAAAAAGGTATATATTTCTTACGAGTAAATTTAAATTGATATTAATTCTAATATTACAATGTAAGAAATTTTGCTGAAGAAATTTGATGTCAATACGTTAAAACAGTAGCTTTTGTTATTTTTTTGATTGTTTTAAGCACTATTAATGATATTTGTAATGATCTCCGAACCAGTTTTTGAGTTTAATGTTTAAAATTTCTGTAGTAAAGGGTTTGGTAATATAATCATCTAGACCTTTGGCAATAAAATGTTCTGCATCACCAGGTAGAGCATTAGAGGTTAATGCAATTATGGGAGGTATTTTTTTGTAGGTTTTGCGAATAAGGTTACAAGTTTGAACACCATCAAGTTTTGGGAGATTAATATCCATTAAGATTAGATCATAGGTGTCTTCTTTAAACATGTTAAATCCTTGTCTTCCATCTTTTGCTATATCTGAAGTACAACCAAGGTATTTTAGAATTTGTTTAGATACCAGTATATTGGTTTCAGAATCTTCTACTAATAATACATGTAAGTTATATTTATGATTTTCTATGTTAGTACCTTTTTTTTCTTTTTTAGGAAGCAATTGTGTGTTGATTATACTTGTTTTAAAAGTAAACCAAAAACAGCTACCCTTTCCGATTTCGCTTTTTACACCAAGTTTTCCTTGCATTTGATTTACTAGTTTTTTACATATTGAAAGTCCTAATCCACTTCCTTTGTTAGTTATAATTGATGTATGATTAAGTTGACTGAAGCGACTAAAAAGCGTTTCCTGATCTTTTTTACAAATACCAATTCCAGAGTCCATCACTTCTACTTTAATAGTTAAATGATCGTTTTTTTGAGATACAGGAGAAATGTATATATGTATCTTTCCTCCATTAGTAAACTTTATAGCATTGGCAATAAGGTTAGAAATAATTTGTGTTAAACGATTACCATCTGCAAGTATATTCTCGGGCAATTCTTTAGAGTATTTAGGAATTAATTGAATTCCTTTAGCTTTTGCAGTTGCCAAAAATAGATTTATGTTTTGATGAACTAAATCTTTGAAATTAATAGGAGTAGGGGATAAATTAAATTTTCCTGCCTCTATTTTTGACAGATCCAAAATTTGATTCAGGATTTCTAATAAATTATGTGAGGATTGATGAATTGTAGTGATATATTCTTTTTGAAGATCATTAAGTTTTGTCGTTTTAATAAGTAAATCAATCATTCCTATCACACCAACCATAGGGGTTCTGATTTCATGACTCATATTGGCAAGAAAATCTTGTTTAAATTTTGAAGTTTTTAAGATTTGTTGATTTTTTTCGTTTAATTTATCTAGGTTTCTACCTCCGAACATAGCAAATAATCCTAGAAATAAAGGAGCAGAATCTATGATATAATGAATAGGAAAATTTCGTTGTATATAAGTTATAGATTGCCATGTAAATTCAAGATCAAGTCTTGCAATGTCAATACTCGTGGC
>CAKMZM010000041.1 GCA_929200365.1 uncultured Flavobacteriaceae bacterium
TTAGGTATCTATCTTAGATTGAAATGCAAAATATGCTCTTTTTGAAGCTTTTTCTTCGGCTTTCTTTTTTGAAGTAGCTCTTGCTTTTGCAACTACTTTATCATCTATCCAGAGCTTTACGGCAAAATGCTTCATTTCATCCTTACCAGTATCTTCATATACTTCGTAACTAAATACTTTTTTCTCTTTTTGGCACCATTCTATTAATAAGCTTTTATAACTAATGATTTGTCCTTCGAGGCTTTCGATATCAACATATGGGTTAATTACAGCTTCTTTAATAAATCGTTCACAATATACAAAACCACGATCTAGATAAATGGCTCCTATTAGTGCTTCAAAAAGGTTTCCATGTATATTTATTCCAAATTGAGATTTAGGAATATTGGTTCGTACCAACTCAATTAGTTTAAGATCTTTACCTAACTCATTAAGATGTTTTCTACTTACTACTTTGGCTCTCATTTTGGTCAAATACCCTTCATTACCTTCAGGTACTTCTTTAAATAAGTGCGCTGCGATAACACTACTTAGCATAGCATCACCTAGAAATTCTAACCTTTCAAAATTAACAGCATTTCCTTTTTTATCTTTTAGATTTAAAGACCTGTGTGTAAATGCTTTTTCATAAGGCTTAATATTTTTGGGTTTAAAACCGACTATTTTTTGAATTTTAGAAAAAAAATTCCCGTTCTTTTCAGAGCGGGAATTTAATATGTTTCGAATAACATTCATTTATTCGTTCAGTTTTTTAAATAACACACAAGCATTATGACCCCCGAAACCAAAAGTATTACTCATTGCATATGTAATTTCACGCTTTTGAGCTTTGTTTAATGTCAAATTCAATTCAGCATCTATGTTTTCATCTACGGTATTGTGATTAATAGTAGGAGGCACTATGCCTTGTTGCATAGCCAAAATAGAAGCAATAGCTTCTATAGCTCCAGCAGCACCAAGTAAATGTCCTGTCATAGATTTTGTCGAATTAATATTGATGTTAGATGCATGATCCCCAAAAACTTTGGTAATAGCTTTCAATTCTGCAACATCTCCTAATGGAGTGGATGTGCCATGAGTGTTTATAGCATCCACTTGTTCTGGAGCAACACCAGCATCTTTTAAACAATTAAGCATCACGCGTTCTACTCCTATTCCATCGGGATGCGGAGCTGTCATGTGATATGCATCACTAGACATTCCACCACCAACGACTTCGGCATAGATTTTAGCACCTCGTGCTTTTGCGTGTTCATATTCTTCAAGAATAAGAGCTCCACTACCTTCTCCCAAAACGAAACCATCTCTGGTCGCGTCAAATGGTCTAGAGGCAGTTTCTGGGCTTTCATTTCTTGTAGACAAAGCGTGCATTGCATTAAACCCTCCCATACCAGCTATAGTAACGGCAGCTTCACTTCCTCCTGTAATGATAATATCACAATGACCCAAACGAATATAGTTTAGTGCATCGATCATTGCATTTGCAGAAGAAGCACAAGCAGAAACTGTAGTATAGTTAGGTCCCATAAAGCCATTTCGGATAGAAATATGACCAGGAGCAATATCGGCGATCATTTTCGGGATAAAGAAAGGATTAAAACGAGGTGTTCCATTTCCATTGGCATAGCCAATTACTTCTTCCTGAAAAGTTTCTATTCCACCAATTCCTGCACCCCAGATCACACCAACTCTAAATTTATCAACCTTTTCCAGATCAATAGCAGCATCTTTTATAGCTTCTTCAGAAGATACAATAGCATACTGGGCAAACTTATCGAGTTTTCGTGCTTCTTTTCTATCAAAATAGTCTGTGGGAGAATAATTTTTGACTTCACAAGCAAATTTAGTCTTGAAATTTTCGGTATCGAAATGAGTAATGGGAGCACAACCGCTTTTTCCATTTACTAATCCATCCCAATATTCATCAATATTGTTACCTATAGGTGTTAATGCACCTAGTCCTGTGACTACAACTCGCTTAAGATTCATATTTTGTCGTGAAGTTATTACTTTGCGTCTTCAATATAAGATATTGCTTGACCTACTGTTGCAATGTTCTCAGCTTGATCATCTGGAATCTGGATATCGAATTCTTTTTCAAACTCCATAATCAATTCTACAGTGTCTAATGAATCAGCGCCTAAATCGTTTGTGAAACTAGCTTCATTTACAACTTCGTTTTCGTCTACTCCTAATTTGTCAACGATTATCGCTTTTACTCTTGATGCAATGTCTGACATAATGTTTAATTTTAATTTTTTAATTAGGTGGCAAAAATAAAAAACTTTATTTTAAAACCCCACAATCCCATAAAAATGTATTTGTATTTTATCAAATATAGCGAAGTATTGCGTTTTTGCTGCCTAAAATTGAATAATAATTATTTTTTTTGTGCTCTCTAATTAACAATTTTATCATAACTATGAAGCGTATTATAATTTTTGCTTCCGGCTCAGGTACCAATGCCGAAAATATTATTAAATACTTCCACGAGCGAAAAATTGCCGAGGTTACACATGTGTTCTCTAACAACCTACGTGCCAAAGTACTAAAAAGAGCTCATGCCTTGAAAGTAAAGGCGTTACACTTTGACAAAGCGTCATTTTATGACACAAATGAAGTGCTTAACATCTTAAAAGATGCCAAACCTGACATCATTGTACTAGCTGGGTTCTTATGGATTTTTCCTAAAAAAATCATTGAAGCTTTTTCTAATAAAGTAATAAATGTTCATCCTGCATTATTACCAAAATATGGTGGAAAAGGAATGTATGGCCACCATGTACATGAAGCTGTAGTTAGAAATAAAGAGAAAGAAAGTGGGATTACAATCCATTATGTAAACGAGCATTATGACGAAGGAGCGATTGTTTTTCAGGCTAAAACATCAATTTCTGAAGAAGATTCTGCCGAAGATGTAGCGCAAGCAATCCATCAATTAGAATATAAACATTTTCCAAGCGTTATAGAAAAACTTCTGTTTGCTGAAAAAAAGTAGTTTGAAAATGTTAAGACTAATGTTGTTTAGTAAGAAAAGTAATTGTTATGCCGAGTCTATCGAAGCAAATTTGTATGACAAAAGCATTTCGACAAGCTCAATGTGATTTCCAAAATATCGTTAATGATACCAAACAGGTCTAATTAATACATAACGAGGAACAATTAACGAATAAAATGGCTAAGAAAGAAAAATTTTATGTGGTTTGGGAAGGACACAAGCCTGGAATTTATACCAAATGGGATGATTGTAAAGCGGCGGTTAAGGGGTATGCCAACGCAAAGTATAAATCGTTTGATTCTTTTGATATTGCAAAAAAAGCATATAATGGGGATTATGAAGATTATAAAGGAAAAAGTAAGCCAAAAAAAACACTTACCGCTGCACAGTTATCAAAAATTGGAGAGCCTAATTTATATTCAATAGCAGTAGATGCTGCTTCTAGTGGTAATCCTGGTAAGATGGAATATAGAGGAGTAGATACCCAAACCGAAAAACAGCTTTTTCATCAGGGACCTTTTAGACAGGGCACAAATAATATAGGAGAGTTTTTGGCACTTGTACATGGTCTTGCCTACCTTAAAAAGAAAAATAGTGATCGTATTATTTATTCTGATTCTAAAATAGCAATAGGATGGGTAAAACAAAAAACATGTAAAACAAAACTGCAACGAACTGCTAAAAACAAAGAAGTCTTTGATTTGGTAGATCGAGCAACACAATGGCTCAAAAAAAATACATATACGACTACAATTGTAAAATGGGAAACCAAAGCATGGGGAGAAATACCTGCAGATTTTGGGAGGAAATAAAGAATCTACAAATCAGATCTTCAAGGTTTTTAAAACCTTGAAGATCTTTTAAATAAAAAGCTATATTTGCAAAAAATTATAACGTTAATTTATGAGCAAATTACTTATTGTAGGTTCTATGGCATTTGATGCTATTGAAACGCCTTTTGGCAAAACGGATAAGATATTAGGAGGAGCTGCTCCTTATATTGCACTTTCGGCGGCTACTTTCAATGTTCCTTCAGCAATTGTCTCTGTCGTTGGAGAAGATTTTCCTGTCGATTATCTTTCTCTTCTTCAGAAAAAAAATGTTGATATTTCTGCTGTAGAAATCGTAAAGGGAGGAAAAACTTTTTTCTGGAGTGGTCGGTACCATAATGATTTAAACTCAAGAGACACGTTAGATACACAACTTAATGTACTTGCTGATTTTAATCCTGTAGTTCCTAATAGTTACAAAGATGCAGATATTGTAATGTTGGGAAATCTAAACCCATTAGTACAGCTAGGTGTTTTAGAACAACTGACCACTAAACCAAAACTTACGATATTAGATACTATGAATTTTTGGATGGAAGATGCTTTTTTAGGAGATCTTCTAAAAGTAATTTCAAAGGTAGATGTGATTACCATTAATGATGAAGAAGCCAGACAATTAAGTGGAGAATATTCTTTGGTAAAAGCCGCCAAGGCAATCGAAAAGATGGGTCCAGAGTATGTTGTGATTAAAAAAGGAGAACATGGAGCTTTATTGTTTCACAAAGAACAGATTTTCTTTGCACCTGCACTACCTTTGGAAGAAGTTTTTGACCCTACTGGTGCTGGAGATACATTTGCAGGAGGTTTTTCAGGATATTTAACCAAAACAGGTGATATCTCATTTGAAAATATGAAAAAAGGAATTATTCATGCTTCGAATTTAGCATCGTTTTGTGTAGAAAAGTTTGGTACAGAACGAATGGAGAATTTAAATAGAGATGAGGTTCAGAGGCGACTTCAGCAGTTTAGAGAGTTAACACAATTCGAGATAGAATTGTCTTGATATAAAGTATAGCCCTAAAGTAATTATTTAGGGCTTTTTTGATTATGATTGACACAACAACATTTAGAATTTTGGAATACAATGAGTGATGCGTTAAAACACGAATGCGGTATAGCATTTATTAGATTACTAAAACCATTAGAGTATTATAAGGAGAAATACGGTAGTGCATTTTATGGAGTAAATAAAATGTATCTAATGATGGAAAAACAACATAATCGCGGTCAGGACGGTGCGGGATTTGCAAGTATTAAATTAGATACGGTTCCTGGCGAACGCTATATAAGTAGAGTTCGATCTAGTGAATCGCAGCCAATACAGAATATTTTTTCTCAGATTAATGATAGAATTAATAAGGAACTATTTGATCATCCAGAATACACTGACGATGTCGAGCTACAGAAAAAAAATATTCCTTACATAGGAGAAGTGCTTCTAGGACATGTACGTTACGGGACATTTGGTAAAAATAGCGTAGAGAGTGTTCACCCTTTTTTAAGACAAAATAACTGGATGCATCGTAACCTTATTGTGGCAGGTAATTTTAATATGACCAATAATGATGTATTATTTGATAATCTGATTAGATTAGGACAACATCCTAAAGATAAAGTAGATACCGTTACTGTAATGGAAAAAATTGGTCACTTTTTGGATTCTGAAGTAGCTAAACTATATAAAAAGTTAAAAAAAGAAGGATTTAATAAAAATGAAGCCTCTCCACAAATTGCAGAACGATTAAATGTGGCCAAAATCCTTAAAAAATCATCAAAAGATTGGGATGGTGGTTATGCCATGGCTGGAATGTTAGGGCATGGAGATGCTTTTGTACTTAGAGACCCTGCGGGGATTAGACCAGTATACTATTATAAAGATGATGAAGTAGTAGTTGTGGCATCAGAAAGGCCTGTTATCCAAACAGTATTTGATGTTGCTTTTGATGATGTGCAAGAACTCGATCCAGGAAAAGCAATTATTGTTAAAAAAAATGGGGATACTTCTTTTAATAAGATTATTGATCCGCTAGAACGAAAAGCATGTTCTTTTGAACGTATTTATTTTTCACGAGGAAGTGATGCTGAAATTTATAAAGAAAGAAAGAGTTTAGGGAGATTGATTATGCCTCAGGTTTTAGAAGAAATTAACCATGATACTGTAAATACTGTTTTTTCTTTTATTCCTAATACAGCCGAGACTTCTTTCTATGGTATGGTTGAAGCTGCCCAGGACGAATTAAACAAACAGAAGAACGAAACTATACTTTCAGAAAAAGACACATTAACAGATGAGCGTCTATCAGAAATTCTTTCATATAGATTACGAACAGAAAAAATAGCAATCAAAGATGCTAAGCTTCGTACTTTTATTACAGAAGATAGTAGTAGAGATGATTTGGTAGCTCATGTTTATGACGTGACTTATGGTGTAGTAAAACAAGAAGATAATTTAGTCATAATCGATGATAGTATTGTTAGAGGAACAACACTGAAAAAGAGTATCATTAAAATGATGGATCGATTGAAACCAAAAAAGATCGTTATTGTTTCTTCGGCACCGCAAATTCGTTATCCTGATTGTTATGGAATTGATATGGCACGATTAGAAGGTTTAATTGCATTTCAGGCAGCATTAGAACTTTTGAAAGAAAATGGGAACTATAATTTGGTAGAGCAGGTTTATGAAAAATGTAAAGCGCAGGAAAATCTAGTAGATTCAGAAGTGCAAAACTTTGTGAAAGAAATTTATAGTGGATTTTCTGATCAGGAAATAAGTGATAAAATATCAGAATTGTTAAGTGATAAATCAGTAAAAGCTGATGTAAAGATTATTTATCAGACTGTTGACAATCTTCATCAAGCTTGTCCTAAGAATCTTGGAGATTGGTATTTTACGGGAAATTACCCTACTATAGGAGGGAATAGAGTTGTAAATAAAGCTTTTATCAACTTCTTCGAAGGTAAAAATGAAAGAGCTTATTAAAAAAATGAAAAATGTTTGTTGTTAAATAAGGCTAATTTGTGTATTTCAACAATTATTTTGACCTTTCGTCTAAAACATTTTTTCACTATGAAATAACGTTCTATATTAGCAAAGCCATAGCATAAGTAGGTTAAGTTCATGGTAGATTTGGGGCAAAAAAAGGTGGTTCTTCCACCTTTTTTTATTTTCTGACATTTCGTCAATTACACATAAAAAAAGAGTCACAATCTTGTAACTCTTTTTCTTTTTTTTAAATATATAGTTAGATACTTATTTTCCTTGAGTATATCTACTTGCCACTTCGCTCCAATCAATTACATTAAAAAATGCTGTAATATAATCAGGACGACGATTTTGATAGTTTAAATAATATGCATGTTCCCAAACATCTAGCGCAAGGATAGGAGTTCCCCCGCATCCAATCTCTGGCATTAAAGGGTTATCTTGATTAGGAGTAGAACAGATTTCTACTTTGCCTCCTTGATGTACACATAACCATGCCCATCCAGATCCAAACCTAGTACCAGCAGCTTTTGAGAATGCTTCTTTAAAAGCATCAAAAGATCCATACGCTGCATTAATTGCATCTGCAAGTTCTCCAGAAGGTTTTCCTCCACCATTAGGTGACATTACCTCCCAGAATAAATTATGATTATAATATCCACCACCATTATTTCTAACAGCTCCGTTTGACATATCTAGATTAATAAGAATATTTTCAATAGTTTTACCCTCAAGATCAGTTCCTTCAATTGCAGCATTTAATTTGCTAGTATATCCAGCATGATGTTTATCATGATGAATTTCCATGGTACGAGCATCTATATGAGGTTCTAACGCATCAAAAGCGTAGTTTAATTTTGGTAATTCGAATGACATATATTATTATTTTAATTAAAAATAAAAGCGACATCAAATTTAACAATTAGAATGATGAATAAAAATTTATAATTGTTATAAATTGATTAAATCCAACAGAATTGACTATAAAAACAACTTTTTTGTTATTATAATTTTATAGAAATCGATGGTACAAGAATTTTTGGTTTTAGTATTTTAGTAAAAAAAAGAATTGAATTCTACTACTGCTTTTATTGTTTATAATGCTGCTGCTGGTGCTGGTAAAACCTATACTTTGGTAAAAGCATATTTGATTGCTCTTTTAAAAGGAGAATTTAGGGACAGTTACAAGAATATTTTGGCGATTACTTTTACCAATAAAGCAGTTGCAGAAATGAAATCCAGAATATTAGAGAATCTTGTTGCTATTACTGCTCTTGATACCCCAGTAAAATATCAAGGTTTTCTAAATGAATTAAGTGCAGAGACCAAAATTCCTGAACTCGAACTCAAACAGAAAGCAAAACGAATTCTTAGAAGTATTCTTCATAATTATGCTGCATTTGATGTCGTTACTATCGACACATTTACACATAGAGTAATCAGAACATTTGCACATGATTTAGAGATTCCTATGAATTTTGAGATCGAAATGGATACCGATACTTTAATTGAAGAAGCTGTAGATGCTGTAGTTGCCAAAATAGGACTAAACGAAGAACTGACCAGATTGATTGTTGATTTTGCGATTAGCAAGCTAGAAGATGACAAAAGTTGGGATATCACTATAGAACTTAATAAGATAGCCAAATTATTGTTTAGTGAAAATGACAGAGAACATCTTAATAAAATTTCGCATAAAACAATTACTGATTTTGAGGTTCTAAAAAAACAGTTGAATCAAAAGGTTGCTGAATGTAAAAAAGAGATTATTTCTAAATCGAATACAGTTTTACAATTAATTAAAACCCAAGGATTAGAATATACAGATTTTACTCGAAGCTCAATTCCTAACCATTTTTTGAGACTTGTAGAAGGTGAAGTGAAAGTAGATTTTAAAGCAGTCTGGAAACAGAATATACAAGAAGCCTCTTTTTATACTGCCAAGTTAGATCCTCATAAAAAAGAACTAATCGATAGTATTAGACCTTCTATAGAAGAAACTTTTTTAACAACAAAGCAATTATTAATACGAATTGGTTTTTTTCAGAATATTATCAAAAATCTTACACCTCTTTCAGTATTAAATGCAATTAATAAAGAATTAATTGAAATTAAAAAAGAAAGAAAGATTCTATTGATATCAGAATTTAACACGATTATAAGTAAAGCGATTAAGGATCAACCAGCTCCATTTATATACGAACGTTTAGGAGAGCGTTATAGAGATTATTTTATTGATGAATTTCAGGACACTTCAGAATTACAGTGGAATAATTTGATCCCTCTTATTGATAATGCAGTTTCGACAGAAACATTAACGGGCAAAAGAGGACAGGTTACTATAGTAGGGGATGCAAAACAAGCAATTTATCGATGGAGAGGAGGGAAAGCAGAACAATTCATCAATTTATCATCTAATGAAAACCCTTTTTCAATACAAGAAAAACAAGTTCTTAATCTCCCCAGAAATTATCGTAGTCACGAAGAAATTATTAAATTTAATAATAGTTTATTCACCTTTTTGTCGGGTGATTTTAAAAATGAAAAACATCGAGAATTATACGTATTAGGCAATAAACAAGAAGTTAACTCCAAAAAAAATGGATTTGTTAATATATCATTTGTTGAAGCAAAAAATGTAGCTCAGGAGAATGATTTATATCCCGAGAAAGTGTATGAAACTGTACTCGAACTAAACAAAAAAGGGTATTCTCTTAATGAAATATGTGTTATCGTAAGAAAACAAAAAGAAGGAGCTACCATAGCAGATTTTCTTACCCAAAAAGAACTATCTATAATTTCTTCAGAAACATTATTAATTAATAATGCTCCTCAAGTTGTATTTATTATTGATTTGCTTACCTGGTGTATGCAATCCAATCATTTGCAATCAAAAATCAACGTATTATATTTTTTGACCGAGAAATTTTTGATACAAGAAAAGCATTTATTTTTCGAAAAAATGATAAACAGTACTAAGAATGTATTTTCTTCTGAACTTAAAACTCTAGGAATTGATTTTGATTTTTCCAAAGTAGCTATAAAACCTCTTTATGATGCGGTAGAATATATTATAGCCAGTTTTTCTCTTGCCGATAATAGTACGGCATATATACAATTTTTTCTAGATGTTGTGTTTGCATTTACTCAAAAACATACAGAAGGTATTGTCGGTTTTTTAGCGTATTGGCATATCAAAAAAGACAAATTAAGCATTGTCGCTCCAGAAACAGAGCAAGCAATTAAAATTATGACTATACATAAAGCAAAAGGACTAGAATTTCCCTGTGTTATTTATCCATATGCTAATATTGATATTTATGAAGAAATAGAACCTAAAACATGGTTGACAGTAGATAGCAAAAAATATAACAATTTTGAAGAAGTATTTATCAGTTATAATAAAGGGATATCAGAGTATAGCAAAGATGCAGAAGAAATTGTATTAAATAGGCAAGCCCAATTAGAATTAGATACGTTTAATCTATTATATGTAGTACTTACTCGTGCAAAAGAACAATTATATATTGTTTCTAATTTGAAATTAAACTCTAAAGGAGAAAGCAATCCAAATACTTTTTCTGGAAAATTAATCACGTACTTAAAACATTTGAATCAATGGAATCCTGAAAAAACTGAATATACCTTTGGTCATCCTCTAAAACCAGAGGTCATAAATATAGATATAAAAGATAAACCAAAAGTGGTTAAACTTTCTCGATTCGAGGATTTCTCGAAAAAATATAAGGTAAATATTGTAACTAATTCTGGTAAATTATGGGATACATCTCAACAGAGTGCCATAGAAAAAGGAAATTTGATACATGATCTTATGGCTTCTATCGATACATATAAGGATGTGAAAAGAGTTGTTGAAGAAGCTCACAAAACAGGAGAAATTACTGTTTCTGAAAAAGAAATACTTTATGATGAAATAAAAGCTGTTATAGACCATCCAGAGCTTTCTCAATACTTTTCTTTAGATAATATAGTATATAACGAAAGAGATATAATTTCTAATGGAAGATTATTTCGACCTGATAGAATAGTAGTCGATAAAAATAATCGAACCACTATAATAGATTATAAAACGGGAGTTCATAATGCTTCTCACACTATGCAAATACAGGGCTATGCATCACTTCTTGAAAAAATAGGTCACACTATAAAAGGTAAAATTCTAATTTATTTTAATGATAATATCACCTTAAAACATGTATGAATAAACTATCATTTTTATAATTACTAAAAGAAATTTAAGGATAAAAGGTATTTTTATCTTATAATTGTAACGTAATTGATGAGATAAATACATTGATTTTTCTCTAATAAGGTTAAAATTATTGCTTTTTTTGGGGCTAGAAAACTATAAGAAAAAACGACTACACTCTCCAAAGCTGCGATATATGCTGGTCTGTTAAGAAAAATTTATTAGATTTATCTTTGACAGTTATTTTTAACATATTACATTTGCTCTAATTAACACTTAAAAATTAAATTATTGAATATGAAACATCTTAGCAGATTTTTAGTGGCTTCGTTACTAGTACTTGGATTTAGTACGGCGAATGCACAAGATGAAAACAATCCTTGGGCGGTTTCTATAGGCATTAATGCCGTTGACATCTTTCCTACTGGGGGAGACCTAACCAGTCAGGGAGAAATTTTCGATGAATTTTTTAATGCTAGTGACCACTGGAACATTCTTCCATCTGTTTCCAAATTATCTGTTGGTAGATACATAGGAAGTGGATTCGCTTTTACAGCGGCAGGGTCGGTTAACAAAATAGAAAATTGGGGCGAGAACCCTGTTACAGGAGAAAGTATAACTGTTGATGACTTATCTTATTATGCTGTAGATGGTAAAATTAGCTACAGTTTTAGAAGTTCATCTAGTTGGTTTGACCCATACCTAGGTATAGGTGGAGGTTATACTTGGATTGATGATATAGGAACAGGAACATTAAATGGTTCTCTTGGATTAAACCTTTGGTTAACAGAAAATTTAGCATTTAATCTTCAAACAACATACAAGCATGTACTTGAAGATTATGAAATGGGTGATTACCCTCCAACTCATTTCCAACATTCTGCGGGACTTACTTTTGCATTTGGAGGTAAAGATAGTGACGGTGATGGAGTATATGACAAAGATGACGAATGTCCAGACGTTCCTGGTTTAGAAGAATTTAACGGATGTCCTGATACTGATGGTGATGGAATCACTGATGCTAAAGATGAATGCCCTGATACTGCAGGTACTGCTGAATTTAATGGATGTCCTGATACTGATGGTGATGGAGTTCCAGATCCTAAAGATGAATGTCCTACTGAAGCAGGATTAGCTAATCTTAATGGATGTCCTGATGCTGATGGTGATGGTATCGCTGACGGTAAAGACGGTTGTCCTAACGAAGCTGGACCAGCTGCTAATAACGGATGTCCTTACCAAGATAAAGATGGTGATGGTGTATTAGATAAAGATGATAACTGTCCTGATGTTGCTGGTACTGTTGCAAACAATGGTTGCCCAGAAGTAACTGAAGAAGTACAGAAAACTCTTAATGAGTATGCAAAAACTATCTTATTTGATTCTGGTAAATCTACAATTAAAGAAGCATCTAATAAAGTACTTGGAGATATCATAGGTATATTAAAAGAGTACCCTACTGCCAAATTTACGGTAGAAGGACACACTGATAGTGTAGGAAGTGCTAAACTTAACCAAAGATTATCTGACTCTAGAGCAAATGCTGTTAAAAACTACTTAACAGAAAATGGTATCGACCAGTTTAGATTATCAGCTGTTGGTTATGGTGAAGACAGACCTATCTCTTCTAATAAAACCAGAAAAGGTAGAAAAGAAAACAGACGTGTAGAGATTAACTTAGTAAAATAAGAATAAACTCTCTTAATCATACGAATAAAACGTCCCGAAAATTTCGGGACGTTTTTTATTTTCAGAAAATTAAATAGATATAAAATATCTTAAAGTAAATTTTGATATCTTAATTTAACACGATTGATTCTGCATAATAGGCTCAGGTTTGCCTTAGGATTTAATATCTTGTACATAAAATCATAAATACTTGAAAAGTTTTCTAAAAGAAGTTATCCTAGAAGTGCAAGACACTACAGAAAAAATAAGTGATCTGATTTTTCTGGTACCTAGTAAAAGAGGGGGGCTTTTTCTTAAAAAAGAACTTTTAGAAGCATATCCCAATCAAACTCTTTTTGCCCCAATAATCCTTAGCATTGAAGAATTTATTGTTCAATTATCAGGACTGCAACAAATTGATAATATTCAAACATTATTTGAGTTTTATGAAACATACCTAAATACTCATACTCACCTAGAAAAAGAAGATTTTGAAACTTTTAGTAATTGGGCTCAAACCCTGATCTATGATTTTAATGAAATCGATAGGTATTGTATAGATCACGAGAGTTTTTTTGCTTATTTATCAGGAATACAAGATCTAAACCATTGGTATTTACAAAAAGAAAAAACCGAATTAGTTAAAAATTATATTAAGTTTTGGGAGAACCTAATGGAGTACTATAACAATTTTAAAAATAAGTTGCTTTCAAAAAAAATAGGATATCAGGGACTATTGTACAGAAAAGCATCAGAAGATATTCAAACTTATATTAGTACCGAAAAAAGAACACATATTCTTGTAGGATTTAATGCGCTTAATAATGCAGAACAGATCATTTTTCAATCACTTTTAGAAGCTAATATTGCTAGAGTATATTGGGATGCAGATCAGTTTTTTATGGAGAATGCCTACCACGAAGCATCTTTATTCTTACGAACATATAAAAATCAATGGGAATATTATAAAAAGAACCCATTTCAATGGGTACAAAACAATTTTTCTGAAGAAAAAGACATCACCCTAGTAGGAGTACCTAAAAATATAGGACAAGCAAAATCTATAAGTCAAATATTGACCTCAATACCTAAGTCAGAAATTGAAAAAACAGCTTTGGTGCTTGCAGATGAAACTTTATTGCAGCCAATACTTAATTCATTACCCAATACAATCGAATCCCTAAATATTACAATGGGACTACCTCTTAAAGAAGTTCCTGTAGCTGCATTTTTTGAACTATTATTTAGCCTTCATAAGAATTCTAGTACCAAAGGGTTTTATTATAAATTGGTATTAGAAATTTTGAATAGTCTACCAGCATATAGAATATTAGGGTTTGAAGCAACACGATTGATCAATACCATTTCTAAAGAAAATATAATTTACATAACATTAGATAAACTACAAGAAATAGCTTCAGATAAGGAAAAACAAGTGATTAAATTACTATTTGAGCCATGGAAGGATGTTACAACAGCTTTAGAAAATTGTAGAAAAATAATACAATTACTCAAGAATAATCTCGATAAGAAAAACGATAAGTTAGAACTAGAATATGTATATTATTTTCATTTAGTTTTTAATAAAGTTTTTACACTACACAATAGCTATCAATATTTAAAAACGATAGGATCTTTATATACATTGTATAAAGATATTATGACAACTGAAACACTAGATTTTTTTGGTGAGCCGTTTAGTGGATTACAGCTTATGGGAATGTTAGAATCCAGATGTCTTGATTTTGAAACCGTTATTATCACTTCGGTTAATGAAGGAGTTCTACCAGCTGGAAAAAGCACAAACTCTTTTATTCCTTATGATCTGAAAAGAGCATACAATCTCCCTACGTATAAAGAAAAAGACGCTATATATACCTATCATTTTTATAGATTGATACAAAGAGCTAAGAAAGTTTACTTACTCTATAATACAGAAGACGAAGGAGTAGGCGGAGGAGAAAAAAGCAGGTTTTTGCTTCAGTTAGATATTGATAAAAGACCAAATCATAATCTCACAAAATATATCGTTTCGGCAGAAGTACCTAAATTAATCAACCAACCCTTACAAATAAAGAAAAATGAAGCTATTTTACTAAAGTTAAAAGAACTAGGTACTCACGGATTATCCCCTTCTGCACTCACTGCTTATATAAGAAACCCAATAGATTTCTATTATAAATATATTTTGGGCGTTACAGAAACCGAACAAGTAGAAGAAACTATTGCAACAAACACTTTGGGCACAGTTATCCATAATACACTCGAAACTTTTTATAAACCCTTAAAAGATCAATTTCTTACTATAGAGGATATTGATAAGATGAGAAACCAAATTGATGTCGAACTTCAGACTCAGTTTAGACAAGAATATACAAAACTCAATATCACTCAAGGTAAAAATCTTTTGATTTTTGAAGTAGCTAAGCAATATGTGTATAATTTCCTAAAAGCCGAAAAGAAACTAATAAAAGATGGGGTGCAATTAAAGATTCTGGCTATAGAAAGTAATCTAAAAACAAAATTAAAAATTCCTGAATTAGATTTTCCTATTTATATCAAAGGAAAAGTAGATCGTATTGATGAGTTGGATGGGCAAGTAAGGATAATAGATTATAAGACAGGAAGAGTAGGTCGAAATGATGTGGTTATTATGGATTGGGATATAATTACCGACGAATATAAATATAGCAAAGTAATTCAGGTTTTAGCATATGCATACATGCAACATAATGAAAATCCAATTTCAGACGCTTTTCAAGCGGGTATAATTTCGTTTAAGAATCTTCAGGAGGGATTTCTTAAGTTTGGAACAAAAGAAAGCATAAGAGGAAAAGTAAATTATGAGATTACCAACGCTGTATTTGATCATTATCTGCTACAATTAAAAAAACTGATCTTGGAAATTTTTAATATTGAAATTCCATTTATTGAAAAAGAACTGTAGCTCAATAGCGTAGATACTAAACTCTATACTTAAAATTATGATGATCAAAAACAAAAATATAATAGTAACAGGAAAGCATCAAAAACCAATTTTGACAGATGTTTTTTATACGAATACCAAGTTGCAAAAACCTATTATTATTTTTTGTCATGGATATAAAGGTTTTAAAGATTGGGGAGCCTGGGATTTGGTGGCAGAAGCTTTTGCCAATGCTGGGTTTTTCTTTATAAAATTTAATTTTTCACATAATGGAGGTACTATAAAACAACCTATCGATTTTCCCGACCTCGAAGCTTTTGGTAATAATAATTATATCAAAGAATTAGATGATTTAGAAACTATTATAAATTGGGTAACCTCTTCGGATTTTAAATTCAAAAAAGAAATTAATACTTCAGACATTTCTTTGATAGGTCATTCTCGTGGTGGTGGGATTGTAACTATTAAAGCCGCAGAAGATAAGAGAATCACTACATTAATAACATGGGCAAGTGTTTCTGATTATAAAAACCGGTTTCCAAAAGGAGAAGCCTTTACCTGCTGGCAGAAGAAAGGAGTAATGTATATCGAAAACGGAAGAACCAAACAGCAAATGCCACATTATTATCAGTTTTATACATCTTTTATAGAAAATGAAGATAGATTAACGATTGCTAATGCTGCCAAAAAAATTGAAATACCACATTTGATTATTCACGGTACAGACGACCCTACAGTTGATATGCAAGAAAGTAAAAATATACATGAATGGAGCATTAACAGTGATATTTTCTTGGTAGAAGGAGCTGATCATATATTTGGAGTAAAACATCCATGGCAAAGCAATGAATTATCAAAAGACCTTGGAGCATTAGTGCAAAAAAGTATAGATTTTATAAGTCTTTAACACATTCTTAGCCAAAAAATACAATAAGCAATCATTTTTTTTCGTTTATTTGTTGTATGAAGTTTAACAGGCAAATACTAGCTTCCGTATTTTTGGTGCTTTTTAGCATCATTCAATTAGCAGACTTGCATATTGTGGGTCATGATACTGCTAATGATATAGATTGCTCTATATGTAAGTTTACTTCAGATCATCATAATGATGACTTTGCCTTTTTAGATACAGTTACTATTCCTGAAGCAGTACATGTTCCTACAGATATTATTCGAGTAACTTATGCGAATCGATATTTTGATTCATCTGCAGCTTACAATTTTCTAAACAAAGCCCCCCCTGTAGCTTAGTCTTTCCTAAATTTTTTTATTGACAATTTTAGCTGCTAGTATATTTCGTACTAACAGCTTATTCATTATTTATTTTATAGATGAAAACACACACTTGGTTGCTAGTGTTTCTTCTTGGGATTGATCTCCTTTCGGCACAAGAATGTGATAAAACACTTTCTGGAAGAGTCATAGATTTTCATGACGGAGTACCCCTCGAAGGCGCTAGAATAACATTTAATAATCATACAATCGTAACAGATGCCTCGGGCAATTATGCTATCACAGACTTATGTGCAACAGCATACGCCTTTACTGTATCACATGAAAAGTGTAACTCTCAGGTAGTAACTCTTGATATAGCTAAAATATCATCAAAAGATTTCTATCTAGAACATCACCTCAATGAATTAGAAGAAATAAAAGTTACCAGTTCTAATAATGATAAGACAAGCTCTGCTCAGGAAGAAACCCTTGATTCTGATATTATTGAGAAATACGGTAGTGCCTCTCTTGGTGATGCTCTTAAAGAAATCACAGGAGTCTCATCTCTCAATACAGGATCTACTATAGTAAAGCCTATTATTCAAGGACTTAGCGGAAGCCGCGTATTAATCATGAATAATGGCGTTCGCATGCAGGATATGGAATGGGGAGATGAACATGCTCCTAATGTAGATATTAATACGGCAGGAAATGTTACTGTTGTTAAAGGAGCTTCAGCACTAAGATATGGTGGTGATGCAATTGGCGGCGTTATTATTATGGAACCTCGTAAAGTACCTTCAAAAGACACTTTGTTTGGTAAGACTCTGGTAACAGGAGCTGTAAATGGCAGAGGAGGATCGATTTCTTCAGAATTGATAAAAGGATATAAAAATGGCTGGTTTATTAAAGGACAAGGAACCCTAAAACGCTTTGGAGATGTAGAAACACCAGACTATATACTATCAAACACAGGCATATTCCAAAAAGGAGCATCTTTATCTTTTGGAGTAAAAAAATTTACTCATGGCTGGGATGCGTATTATTCTTTTTTTGATAATGAAATAGGAGTGTTGGCAACATCTCATATCGGTAATGTAGATGACCTTATCAATGCCATTAATGAACAACAGCCTGAAATCATTAGAAAGTTTACTTATACAATTAATAATCCAAAACAAGAAGTTACTCATCATTTAGGACGTTTGCGATATTATAAACGTTTTGAAGAACTTGGGAAATGGAATACACAATATGATTTTCAATATAACAAACGATTTGAGTTTGATATTCGAAGAACAGAACAACGTACAAAAGGGCCCAGTTTAGACCTTGATTTAAAAACACATACGCTAACCTCGGATTTTTATTTTGATTCGAATCCTGATTTTCTGTGGAATGCAGGAGTGCTATTTAGATATCAGAATAATTTTGCAGACCCTAGTACAGGAGTAAGAAGATTAATTCCCGACTATGATAAGTATGATGCCGGAGCATTTGTTACAGGTGAATATAGTGTGACAAATGATATCATTGTAGACGCAGGTATTCGATACGATTATAATCGTATGGATGCTAAGAAATTTTACTTAAAAACCAGATGGGACGAAAGAGGATATAATGTTGATTTTTCTAATTTGATTATTGAAGATGGCAATAGACAATGGCTTACTAACCCTGTTTTTGATTACCATAGCATTTCGGGTACTGTAGGAATGCAGTATACATATAAAGAGGACTACGAATTTAGATTCAACTATGCCTTGGCGCAACGTGCTCCTAACCCTTCAGAATTATTTAGTGATGGCTTACATCACTCTGCTGCCAGAATTGAGTTGGGAGATTTAAGAATAGATCAGGAAACATCTCATAAGATATCTCTAACTGCGCAAAAGAATACAGAAAAATGGGGTTGGGAAATTGCACCATACGCCAATCTTATACAGGATTATATCTTACTCGAACCTGTAGATGTTGAACTATCCATACGAGGAGCATTTCCTGTATGGGAGTATCGACAAACCAATGTTAGGTTATTGGGTATTGACGCTAAACTTTACATCAATTGGTATCAGAACTGGAAAACAGACCATAGTTTTTCTATGGTAAAAGGAAAAGAAAACAAAAAATATATAGCATTGATTAATATCCCAGCACCTACTTTTAATAATAGGATTACATACAAAAATGAAGATTGGTATGGACTTAATGTGTCTTTAGAAAGTCAATATTTTTTTAAACAAAACGAGTACCCTCCCAATATATCAGTGTTTTCTCCGCAACGATTAGAAAATGTAGTGTTAGAAATCAATACACCACCAGATGCATATCATTTATTAGGTACAGATATTAGTATGGAGTTTCCCCTACTAGGAGAACAAAATAAGCTAAAAGTTGGAGTAACAATAAACAACATATTAAATACGAATTATAGAAATTACCTAAATCGTCAGCGGTATTTTGCAGATGATCTAGGTAGAAATTTTTTACTAAGACTATCTATTAATTATTAAATTTTAAGAATAATGAACACAAGTAAATTTTTATCAATACTATGTATCGGAGGAATTTTATTAACATCTTGCTCTAATGATGATGATAACCCCATACCAGTTAACGAAGAAGAATTAATAACTACAATGAAAGTATCTTTGGTAAATGGCACAGACACCATAACTTTGATTGTAAAAGATGAAGATGGAGCAGATGGCCCAGCAAAACCAGAAGTAACAGTATCAGGTGATTTAAGCACCAATACTACATACAATGGTACTATAGAACTCCTTAACGAATCAGAAACTCCTACAGAAGTAATTAATGAAGAAATTGAAAAAGAAGCAGATGAGCATCAGTTTTTTTATGTAGCTGGTTCTTCATTAAATATGACTACAGCGTATACCGATAAAGAATCAGATTATAAAAAAGAAGACGGAACCCCTTTTACATCTACAAACCCTGTAGGATTAAAATTTACAGTAACAACAACAGACATAGGTACAGGCACTTTTACTGTGACTTTAAGACATGAACCTAACAAAGGTGGCAGTGGAGTTACAGATGGAGATATCACTAATGCAGGAGGTAATACAGATATTACTCAAGCTTTTAATATAACAGTAAAATAAATTAAAATATTGAATTTATTAACCTAAAATGGTTGAAACTCAATAATTGTGTAAGTTGAATTTGTGTAAAATCTTCATAATTAGTTTCAATTCAGACCCCTCGGGAGTAGTTACCCGAGGGTTCTATTCCTAAAATTAAGTTAAAAAATATAAATACAAATAAAAACGGCACAAATTTTGATATATTACACAAAAATCTTCAGTGCTAGGGAAAAAATTTTAAGAAAACACTGGGAATACAATAATAAAACTATCATATAAGTTCAATTAAATAACATGATTGTATTGAGGTATAATACACTGTTAAAATGTTAATTTTGATTAGGAAAATGTTAAAATATTAAAAATATAGCTTGTATATTTGTACTACAAGCATAAGTCAATAATCAGTAAAATTGAAACTATCATAATTAGTATAAGTTGAGTTTGTGTTAAATACAATTAAGTTTCAATTCAGACCCCTGGGAAGTAGTTAGCCCAGGGGTTGTTTTTTTGGTATTTTATCCAAAATATTTTACATTTTACAACTTCCGAAGAAAGAATATAGTATACCTGCATTTTGTGCTGCTTTGTGGCATCCACAGAACAGATAGTTTTTTTCTGATAGACAGCCACTGGTCATAGTATTTTCAATTTTATTAGATTCTAAATTTACAGAAGCATTGTTTATTAGGGGTTTGTAGCTTTATAAATATAGTTTAGATTACCATCTGTTATAAATTATTCTCAAAGAAAATAATTA
>CAKMZM010000042.1 GCA_929200365.1 uncultured Flavobacteriaceae bacterium
GAATCCTCTGCATTCCATATTCCGCCTAAAACACCTACTCCTCTATATCCCAGATCAAATGTTGCCTGTAATGTGTTTTCGTTAATTCCGCCCATCCCAATTACAAATTCATTTAGATCAGTAACATCAAATCCTTTCCCTGTGTAACCAGCTTTTGAAATTGAACTAAAAACAGGACTTAGTAAAACATATTCAAAATCAACAATACAATTTTTAATATCTTCTTTAGCATGAAAAGAGCTGCTTACTTTATAGCCTTTCTCTTTATACTCATTAACATATTCTTCTAACTTTCTTCCTGAATCCAGTCGTGGTTGTTCCTGAATATGAATCCCTCTTAAATTAAATTCTTCGCATAATTCATGAAATTGATGTAGCATAATACGGTTGTGGTATTTTGCATCAATTTGATTTAGTAAAGCTCTGTATCCTTCAATATTCATAGTGGGTTTACGAAAGTGTAGTATTTCTAAACCATTATCGAATAGTGAATTGATTGTATTGGCTTCACTTTCTAATTCTCGTTCTGAGGTTAATATGATGAGCATAATCAGGTGTCGGGTTTTAGGTATCGGGTATCAGGTTTTAGGTATCAGAATTACTAAAACCCAATACCTAACTACTGACACCTATAAATATACTTCGCTTCCTTTTTCTTTAAATTCTTCTGCTTTTTCCTGCATTCCTGTTTCGAGTGCTTTTTGGTCATCGATTTCTTTTTTTGCGGCATAATCACGTACTTCCTGTGATATTTTCATCGAACAGAATTTTGGTCCACACATACTACAGAAATGAGCGATTTTTGCTCCTTCGGCTGGTAGTGTTTCATCATGATATTCTCTTGCCAGTTCGGGATCGAGAGACAGGTTAAACTGATCTTCCCATCGAAACTCAAAACGTGCTTTACTTAAGGCATCATCTCGATGTTGTGCTCCCGGATGCCCTTTTGCCAAATCTGCGGCATGTGCTGCCAGTTTATAAGTGATCACTCCTGTACGTACATCTTCTTTATTAGGTAATCCCAAATGTTCTTTTGGGGTCACATAACATAACATTGCGGTTCCGTACCAGCCTATCATGGCGGCACCGATTCCCGAAGTGATATGATCATATCCGGGAGCAATATCGGTTGTTAATGGCCCTAAGGTATAAAAAGGGGCTTCTCCACAAGCTTCTAATTGCTTATCCATATTGGCTTTGATCATGTGCATTGGCACGTGGCCTGGTCCCTCGATAAAGGTTTGCACATCATGTTTCCAGGCAGTTTTTGTTAACTCTCCCAGTGTTTCTAATTCTGCAAACTGTGCTTCATCATTGGCATCTGCAATACAACCGGGACGCAATCCATCTCCCAATGAAAATGCCACATCATAGGCTTTCATGATTTCACATATTTCTTCAAAGTGAGTGTATAAAAAACTTTCTTTATGATGTGCAAGACACCATTTTGCCATTATTGATCCTCCTCTTGATACAATACCTGTAATACGTTTTGCTGTCATAGGCACATAGGCTAAACGCACTCCTGCATGAATGGTGAAGTAATCTACTCCCTGTTCTGCCTGTTCTATCAATGTATCCTTAAAAATCTCCCAGGTTAAATCTTCGGCTTTGCCATTCACTTTTTCTAATGCCTGATAAATAGGTACTGTTCCTATAGGCACAGGCGAATTGCGAATAATCCATTCGCGGGTTTCGTGTATGTTTTTTCCTGTAGAAAGATCCATAATATTATCTGCTCCCCAGCGGCATGCCCATACTGCTTTTTCTACTTCTTCTTCAATGCTTGATGTTGTTGCAGAATTACCAATATTGGCATTGATTTTTACCAAAAAGTTTCTCCCTAAAATCATAGGTTCACTTTCTGGGTGATTGATATTAGATGGTATAACAGCCCTTCCTCTGGCAACTTCTTCTCTTACAAATTCTGGAGTAATTACCTCGGGAATACTAGCTCCAAAATCCTGACCGGGATGTTGTTTAGAAAGCCGTTTTACTTCTTGAAGTTTTTGATTTTCGCGTATAGCTACATATTCCATTTCGGGAGTAATAATGCCTTGTTTTGCATAGTACATCTGGGAAACATTTTGTCCTTTTTTAGCTCGTTTTGGCTTACGAAGATGGTTAAATCGCAGATGATCTAGGCTAGAATCGCTTAGTCTCTTATTACAATATTCTGAAGAAAAATGATCTAATTCTTCTACATCTCCCCGATTTAAAACCCATTGCTCCCGAATAGGTTCGATCCCATTATGTACATTGATCTTTTTTGAAGGATCAGTATATGGCCCACTCGTATCATACACAGTTACAGGCTGATTAGCAGTTTTTTTTTCTGTAACACTATCAACTGTATCGCTTAACTTAATTTCGCGCATGGCTACTTTGATCTGTGGGTGAATCGTTCCTTGTACATAAATTTTTTCTGAATTCGGAAAAGGTGTTGTACTAATTATAGTATCCTGCGGTGCTGTATCTTTTTTCTTCATAATATTATATTTCAGGCTTTAATTATACCTCTGCTGTTCATTTTTTTTATGGTAATGATGATCTGTAATTTATTCTACCCTCCCTGAGTAGCTTTTATGATTACTATATCATCATCGTTTTGCAATGCTGTTTGTTCCCATTTTTCTTTAGAAACAACTTTATTATTAATGGCAATGGCAATTCCGATAGAGATAACATCTAATTGCTCTAACAGGCTTTTTACTGAGCTGTTTTCTGAAACTTCCTGAGATTGATTATTAATGTTTACGATCATCTTTCCTTAGATTAATTTCATAAACTTCGGGCTGTAATTACCTATATAGGGAAGAAAAACCACATCATAGAAATAATGTGATATTTACTTTTCCCTTCGTCGGTACTAACCGCATCAGGTTCAAAGGGTATTTCTCAGACCAAACCGAAGTAAAGGACACCCCCAAAGTTTATGCTATAAAAGTAATAAAACTCAGGTTTAAAAAGTACTTTTTAAACCTGAGTTTTTAGTTAAAATTTTAATGTTGCTCCAAGTAGGAAGTTAATTCCTGCCTGTGGATAAAAACCTGCCCCCTCGATGGTAGTTACCGTACCTGGGTTAGAAAAATCATCATCATACGTATAAAAGTACCCATTAGATTCATATTGTTCATCAAAAATATTGTTTACTAATCCCGTTAATACAACAGATTTAAAAACAGGAATACTTTTGATTTCATATACTACATTAAGGTCATTTATAAAAAAACTGTCCAGCTTCGATTTTTTGCTATCGATATTACCCATGTATTGCTCTCCTACAAACTTAGACAGCAATCCCAATTGAAGATTCTTTATAGGGCGATACATAAACATATTACCTGCAACAATATTAGGAGAATATGAGATGTTTGTATCTCCTAGGTTAACCAGTCCCCCGTCTCTCGAAGTGATAAAATCTTTATTCTTATTGGTACTTAGCGAAATATTAGGTTTGATTACAAACTGATCAGAAAGCGTAATATCTGCATCTATTTCGATTCCCAAACGATAACTTTTACCACTGGTTGCACGAATTGGTGCACCTACATCATCTAATGCTCCTGTTAACACCAACTGATCTCTATACCACATATAATAGAGATTCGTATTTACTATTATTTTATCTTTTGCTAACCGCCATCCTAATTCAACATCATTAAGTTTTTCTGCGGTATCTATACCATTTTCAAAGTCATCTTTTCTGGGTTCTCTATTAGCTCTGGCATAGGACGCATATAGATGGTTTGCATCATTTACATAAAAAGTTGCCCCCATTTTTGGATTAAAGAATGTGTAGTTTTTATCTACCTGAAGCGCAACTCTTTTTGAAGTTAATCCCGTGGTTTTATAATTTACAAAACGCCCTTGTAAATCGAGAAAAGCGCTCCATTTATCATTAATTCTATAGGTGGCTTTACCAAAAACGGTGTACTCGGTTTTTTTTCCGTTTCCATAATAATATTTGTCTCCGCTCTGAAAACCTATGGGGTTTTCTGTCCAGATAATTTCACCAAAATGGTCTCCATCATAGTAACTGTAAAATCCTCCAAAATTGATATCAAAGCTATTATCTTTATAATTTGCACTTGCATTTGCGACATAAAAATCGTTCTGCAACCACCTTTTACGAAGGTAATCTGTTTGTGTAATTTCTTCTCCGTTAACAGTAACAGGATTTACTCCCAGAAATGCCAAAGTTGCCTGATCAGAAAATAATACATTACTATAATGCCACTCATCTACATATTGCTCAAAAAATCCTCGACCATACGTATAGTTTAAACCTAAGTTTGTAGACCAGTTGTTGTTATACTTTTGATTCCAGTGCAATTGGTAGTGATCTTGTTTATAGTTGTCTACTTCATTCTCATAAAACCCCTGAAAATTTCCTTCGCCATCATATTGAAATCCTATTGGATTAAATCGTCTGTCATTTTCTAAAGTTGTTTTATTGACACCATTCCATGATTGATATGTAATCTCGTGTCCTCCAAAAGTAATGGCTTTAATCAAGGTGTTATCGTTTACATAAGACCCTTGTACGAAATACGATTTTAAATCTGAAGAGGCACGGTCGATATATCCATCTGAAGCAATAGTTGATAAACGACCTGCTATTTCTATCTTATCGTTAATTAATCCTGTACTAAATTTCAGGTTATGCTTTCTGGTGCCAAAAGATCCTACGGTATTCGAAATTTCTGCATGAGCTTCTTTAGAAACAGCATCGGTTAACAGGTTTAAACTTGCACCAAATGCTCCCGACCCATTGGTAGAAGTTCCTACCCCTCGTTGTAATTGAAGGTTCTCGACAGAGGATGCAAAATCAGGAAGATTAACCCAAAATGTACCTTGGCTCTCGGCATCATTAAAAGGTATCCCATTTAACGTAACATTTACTCTTGATGCATCGCTACCTCTCACTCTTATATAGGTATACCCAACTCCAGTTCCTGCATCAGAAGTCGTAACTACTCCTGGTAAATAATTTAATAAGATTGGAATATCCTGACCTAGATTGCGTGTCGCCAGTTCTTCTTTAGACAAATTAGAATGGGTAATAGGTGAATCTGCTTCTACCCGCACTGATTTTACTAAGACCTCATCTAGTTTTTCGATCTTTTTTTGAATAGAGTCTGGTTGTTTTTCCTGAGCCGTCAGATTAATACTTAATAAGAAAAGTGTAAAATAAAATAATACGTTTTTCATTCGTAAACATGTATTACGAATAAAAGGGGTTATTATTCTGTGTTAAAAATTTATTTGGTTAAAATGATAGTTTATTTACACATCCAACTTTTAAGATATTGTAAACTCACTATATATTACATTCAAAAAATATCTTCTCAGACATCCTCTTAATGATCGATCCTCCCTTGACAGCATTACCCGCCCAGGTTCATTGGGTATCATCTCAGCCTTTTATAAAAAAGCACCCCTTTTGAGATTTTGGCGCAAAAATACTGTGTTTTATTGATTTATTGTACATTTATTTAGTGAAGTGGTTTAAAATTTTTTCAATTGGCTATAAAAATGTCTTTTTTTTACTCAATTTTCGTCTTTTTTTACTTTGTAACACTGCTTGAAGTGCAAAAAACACTTCAATTGATCAAAAAAATATTATTTTTCGCCAGAAAACCACTTCAATGTGATATAAAATATACAACAAAACAATTCTTCGGGGTATTTTGAAGTTATAAAAGCGTTATGAAGAATACGAAAAGATCGGTTACTTTTAAAATTATTGCAGGGTATTTACTTGCAGGTTTACTTGCTGTAACTACGTTTTGGGTTATCTATCAGCAATTAGACAACTATACTCAAATTACCGAAATTAAAAATCAAAATAATGAAAAACTTTTTCTGGTTGGTGAAACCATAACAGGTTTATATGAGGCAGAAAGTTTAACCAGAAATATCATTCAGACTTCTGATGTTAAAAAGTTTACTACCTATAAAGCAAAAATAGATACCATACTAAAAACGATTAATCAGGTTTCTGAAATATCTGATGACACCCTACAAACCCGAAAAATCGATAGTATCAAACACCTTATTGATAGTAAAAACAAAAACCTCGAAGAGCTTATTAAAATATATGAGCAACGAAAACAAAAAGGATTATACGAAACTGCTATTAATGAATTGGAAAAAGTAAATAAAAGTTTTGGCGGATATACCAAATATGATATTCGATTTAAAAAATATGATCCTCGTACAAGAAGAGCACTGATTAATATTTTGGAATTAACCAAACAGGATAATGCAAAACGACTTACCAATCAGACTGTTGATTCATTAGCGACTTCTGTAAAACAAGTACTTGCAGAACTTGAGCAAAAGGATAAAAAATATAGACGTGAAATAACACTAAAAGAAAATAATCTGCTTAAAAATGATCAGATTATTACTAAGCAGTTAAGAGATTTACTTGCTGCTATAGATCGTAATGAGAGAAATCAATATTTTACTCGTTTAGAAGCTTCAAATCAAATTTTAAACAATACTGCCGATATTATTTTAGTAATCGCAGCGATTAGTCTGTTAATAGCGATCATATTTCTGTTTTTGATTACTAAAGATATTTCTAAAAGTCAAAAATATCGTAACGAACTCGAAGCCGAAAAAACATATACTGAATCTCTTTTAAAAACGCGAGAATCTTTAATTAATACGGTTACTCATGATCTTCGTTCTCCTTTGAATACAGTTATCGGGTATTCGGATTTATTAGAAAGAACAGAGCTGAACAGCAAGCAAGAACATTATTTGGATCACTTAAAAAAATCATCTGACTATATTCTTCATCTGGTAAATGATCTTCTTGATCTATCAAAGCTTGAAGCTGGTCGAATGGTAATTGAAGAGCTTCCGTTCTGTCCAAAAAAAATAATAGAAAATACGATTTCAAGTGTTATTCCTATAAATGATAAGAAAAATCTTGATATCAGAGTTATAACAGACAATCAATTAAAGAAACAGTATTTAGGAGATCCTTTTAGAATAAAACAGGTATTGACAAATTTGGTGAATAATGCTTATAAATTTACTAATGAAGGCTCTATAACAATTGATAGTAAGGTTATTGAAAATGGTTTATCAGAAAAACAATTGGTTATATCTGTAAAAGATACAGGAATTGGAATTACAAAGGAGCAACAGTATTATATTTTTGAAGAATTTTCTCAAGGAGATGATCATACTGAGAAAAAATATGGTGGTTTTGGTTTAGGACTTGCCATTACCAAAAAAATAATTAAACTCTTAAAAGGTAAGATTGAATTAGATAGCGAGCTCAATGTGGGCAGCGAATTTACATTTTATATCCCTTTTAAGCTGTCTAGTATATCAATTCCTGAAGAAGAATCAGAGGTTTCAGAAATACAAAATTTTACAAATAAGAAGGTTTTGATTGTTGATGATGACTCAAGTCAATTAGCTTTGACCAGCGAAGTAGCCGCATTAGCGGGATTAACCTATGACATTTGTAAGAATGGTATCGAGGCCATCTCATTATTACAGACCAATACATATGATCTTATACTTACCGATATCCAGATGCCAAAAATGGGTGGTTTTGAACTGTTACAATCTATAAAAAGTAATGCAAATCAATCCCACATACCAGTTATTGCATTGTCTGGGAGAACAGATACTTCTTATACAGAATATCAGGAGGTTGGTTTTGCTGGCAGTTTAAGAAAACCATATGCCCCAAAGGAATTAATTAACCTTATTGCCAAGGTGCTTAGCGTTAATTTAACCAATTATAATGGGACAGCTCATAATGATCATAGCCTATCTGATGAGCAGTATTCTCTTAGTGATTTAATGCTTTTTGCGCAAGGTGATTCTGATTCGCTGTATGCAATTCTAGATACATTTTATGAAAGTACCATTGACAATGTTAAAGAATTAAAAACGACAATCAGAAAAAAAGACATCCATCATATTAAAAAAATTGCTCATAAAATGCTTCCCATGTTTAAACAGATCAAGGCAAAAGAAGTAGTACCTATTTTAGAAAAACTAGAGCATCCCGATCAGTATCACCTCAATAAAAAAGCTATACTAAATCTAACAAGTAATGGTATCAAAAAAATTGAAGATTTAATCGATAAATTAAAAGTTGAAAATTAATTAAAGGCTAATATCGTACTGTTTTAATTTATTGTACAGTGTTTTTCGATCTATTAAAAGCATTCTGGCGGCTTTAGCCTTATTCCCATTTGCTTTTTCTAACGCATCAAGGATCAGTTCCTGTTCATTCTGATTTTTAAACAATCCATAGGTTTGCTTTGCATTATGAGAAGCATATGCAATATCGTTTGGTAATACATCTAATGTAATCATATCGTTTTGAGAAAGAAGAACAGATCGTTTTACCATATTTCTTAATTCTCTTAAATTACCAGGCCAATTGTACTTTTTAAATGCTTCTAATACTTCATCAGTAAATCCAACTACATGTTTTTCTAATTCTATATTTGATTCTTCAAGAAAGTGATTTGCAAAAAGCATCAGATCTTCAATTCTATCTCGCAATGGTGGTACTTTGATAGAAAATTCATTTAACCTATGATATAGATCTTCTCGAAAATCTCCTTCCTTTACAGCATGACTAAGATCTTCATTAGTAGCAACTATTACTCTAATATCTACTTCTATTTCTTTATTACTACCTACTGGTTTGATTTTTCGTTCCTGTAGTGCTCTTAACAATTGAACTTGTAATTCATAACTTAGATTACCTATTTCATCCAGAAATAATGTACCTCTATTTGCAGCTTCAAAATGACCTACTTTATCATTTACAGCACCAGTAAAAGATCCTTTTATGTGACCAAAAAACTCACTAGAAGCTATTTCTTTCGGAATGGCTCCACAATCTACTGCAACAAATGGTTTGTTTGCTCGCTTACTTGCTTTATGAATACTACTTGCAACATATTCTTTACCCGTGCCACTATCACCTATTACTAAAACAGACATACGTGTAGGTGCTACCAAAGCGACATATTCATTTAGTTTTTTAGAGGCATCACTAATCCCACGAACAAAAGAATTATTAGCCTTTTTAAGTGCTTTAGGTGTCGCTTTCGCTTCTTTTTCTTTGCCTGTTTTGTCAGATATAGCTCCATGTTTGTATAATGCTTTTTCTATAGTCTGTAGTATAGCATCTGGGTTAAATGGTTTTGAAACATAATCAAAAGCTCCTTTTTTAATAGCACTAACAGCCATGTTGATCTCGGCATAGCCAGTCATAATAATTACTTGAGTATCTGAATTATGTTTTAAAATTTCGGCTAATAATGTAATGCCATCACTATCAGGTAATCTTACATCAGAAAGTACAACATCAAAGGTATCTTTCTTAATTCTTTGAATTGCTTCATTACCAGAAAACGCTGTAAAGACCTGATATCCTTTTTTTTGCAAAAAGGTCTTTAGCATTGTACAAAAAGCCACATCATCTTCAACGATAAGTATCTTAGACATATTTTAAAATTTGTTACCTAAAAATGCTACTAAAGTAGTTTAACTTTTTTTGATCAATTGTCCCAACCACTCGGGATTACACTTCATAGCAGTGCTACGAAGTAATAAAAAGACAAAAATCGAATAAAATAAAGAGCATCTTTATAGTGAATTGAAAAAAGTTTATACCACTACTTTTACTGTATAAAATTACAACTTAAAATACTTAGTTGAAATAAAAATACATAAAAAAAGAGACTCTTGGGATTGAGTCTCTTTTATAGCACTAAACAACTTTATATCGTCCTTGGTTGCAAAACGATATTCTTTTTCTACCCCTAGATTTAAGATTTATTGTCGTTTGGCTTTATCCATTCGCCAGTAGCACTAGCAAATACAATTTTTGTATTATTATTATCTTGTAATATAATTTTATACGTATTATCTTTAGATATATATGCTTTTAGAATTCTTAGTTCTGCAAAATCTCTGGCAGCCACTTCTTGGATTGATAATGGCAATTCTACAATATTGATTTCGGTATATTCTTGTTGTTCGTTCTCGTAGTCCAGAAATTCGAGATTATCATTAAGAACAGCTAATTCATCTTGAGCTACAGCACCCTGTGCTGAAAAGATGCTTACTACAATTGCTACTATCATCGGTAAATTTTTCATTTTGGGGTTAATGAACTATTTCTACACTTACATAAATAGTAATAATTGTTCCAAAGAGGGCAATTGTATTAATAATTACTTAAATTATTGTTAATCAACAAATTAAAATTATTATTAAACTATACAATTTAATGTTAAAAATGTGGATTCCACACAAATGTGTAGAAATAATACACGATTTCAAAAAGAATTAGTTTACAACAGAGGTTTTTTACGATTGGCTTTCTTTTGCGAATGTTTTTGTTTGTTATCTAAACGTTTTTTGATAGCTCCCTTAGAAGGTTTAGTTTGTTTTCTTTTTTTAGGAACATGAAGATTGGCCTTAAGAATATCCAAAAGCCTTTTAATTATCAGTTCTTTATTTCTATGTTGACTTCTACTATCATCACATTGTAATATTAAAACACCAGATTTAGTTAATCGTGAAGACAACTTCTGGCTCAAGCGCAATTTTTCGTCATCGGTAAACCCTGCCGATGTCATGATATCTAAAGCTAGTTCAATTTTTGAAGATACTTTGTTTACATGTTGACCTCCAGATCCAGAGCTTCGAATAGCTTTGAATTTTAATTCATTTATAACTATAGAAGTATTCACGAAAAAAGAGTTACTTGATGTGCAGACTTAAGTAAGTCATTTACTGTTTTTACAGGGTTAAATGTAGTTAATGGCACTTCTACAAATACACTAATCCAATTTGCCATTGCACCATTCCATAACCCAGGAAGCTCTAGTGCTTTCAGAATCTTACCATTCATCGTTTTTTCTGTAATAAACCCTGCATCTGGGTCCACAAAATCCAATAGATTAAATTTATTTCCATTATAATCCCGTACACCACACACCAAATCAACTGGATTAAAATGAGTAGCATTACCAAGAATCTCTTCTTGTCTGCGATCTTTCTTATCAATTTGTGGTGCTTCGATAATCTGTAGCACCAATCTACCGCTTTCATGTTTTACCCAAAACGGCCCTCCTCCTGGTTCTCCTTCATTAATTACCATACCACAGACCCGAATAGGTCGATTTAAGGATTCTCGTAAGAATTGAAGTTTATATGTATCAGAAAATTTATCAAAATCTAGTGGTAGTCTTACATTAAGTTGGTGTACCAAAAACTTTTTGATGTCTTTTAGCTCTGCTTCTGAAGGCTTCTTTTTATCGATTGCATTTAATATTCTAAATACTTCGTCCTGAATTTCGATAAGCTTACCTGCTAATACTTTTTTATATCCAGAAACTTCATCTTGGTATTTACGTACTACTACATTATCTATATTTTTAATGTAAATAATATCTGCATCCAAATCATTTAAGTTTTCGATCAATGCTCCATGTCCTCCTGGTCTAAACAACAAACATCCATCTTCTTTTCTAAACGGTTCATTATCTTCTGTTACTGCAATAGTATCTGTCTCTGATTTTTGAAATGAATAGGTAATACTAAAATTAGTATTGGTCTTCTCTTCAACTTTTTTCTTAATTCTTTCAAACTCACCTTTAAAAGCTTCAAGGTGTTCTTTAGAGATCGTGAAATGTAGTTTAGAATCACCTTTATCGTTAGTATTATAACCTGCTGCTTCATATAAATGCTCTTCAAAAGAAGTTGCAATACTATCATCATATTTATGAAAAGGAAATAACCCCTTGGGAAAGGTTCCATAATTTAACCCTTTTTCTTTTAGCATCATTTCAACAAAAATATACAATTGTTTTCCTTCGGATAAGGATCTAAATTTAGGATAGGCACTTTTTACTTTTTCCATAACTATGTCATAGAATGGAAATTTTTCTAGACCTATTAAAAAAAGACGTATTGCATTTGCTTTTTCATGATTCGTATAAGAATTAAGACTTTCTTTCTTAAAATCATAATTATCAAGAAACCGAAATAAATCTTTAAACATTCGTGTAGCTGCACCAGAGGCGGGAATAAATTTTATAGTTTCAAGATGTTGCACTTTGAAATCGTATAACTTGGTAAGCTCTGACTGATAGTGTTCAGAAAATTTAAGGATTCCATTATCTAGTGTTGCTGCACTTCTTAATGCTACAAAAGGGATTCCGTTTTTAAAAATTTCTATTTGCGTGAGTACTTTATCAATCGTTAACCCTTTTGATTTAATTAACTTAATATCGTTATCTGTTATATTCACTTTTATCTTCTATTAATTGGTTAATGTGTGTTGATGCTTTTTCAAAACGAGATATTTTATTTCCTTTTAAAACGATGTATGGAAGATTATGTGTGTCAAGACATTCTTTAAATCTTAAAAACATCTCTTCTCGTTCATGGGGTTTGTCCCTTAGATCATCGGCAATCCAAGGAGTATCAATATAAGTCAAAAGATACAAATCATAAACATTTTCTAATGAAATTTTATTTAAGGTTTCGGGAACAGCTCCATCATAGTATACCTCTGAATATACTTTGAGCTCTAATAAGTTTGTATCACAAAATAACAGAGTACTGGTTTTTTTAGCGCCTTCATTTTCTAATTTCATCTGGCCTTCTGCAATATGAAGCATATCTTCATATGTGCATACTTCTTTGGTTGTATCCCATTTTTTTTGTAAATATTCTCGCATATATTCAGAAATATATTGCGTATTATAATATGCTGCCAGTTGTTTTGACAAAGTAGTTTTGCCCGTACATTCTGGACCAAACAACACTACTTTTACACAATTGCTGGGGTGTTGTCTAAGCTTTTCTTCCATGCGATATATCCAAAAATTGCAATGATGGTAAATAATGCATATTGCAAACTTGTAAATGTAAATCCTTTATAAAAATATAGTGGTACCGAAATAATGTCTCCAATAATCCAAAATATCCAATTTTCAATTTTTCTCCTTGCCATAAGCCACATTCCTACAAAGAATATTGCTGTTGTTAATGTATCTACATGCGCTGTCCAATCATTCAGCTTATCAAAAACGATATAAACACCATATACAAAAGCTACGGTCATTACAAAGATTATCAAACCTATATTCTTTTCTTCAATAGTCGTTCTGGAAATTGGAGTAACATGTGTTTCATCGATTTTTCGGGTCCAGATATACCATCCATAAATACTCATTATAAAATAATATGCATTGATCATCATATCACCAAGTAACGACCATTGTAATAATAGATATACATAAATCGCAGTACTTATCATACCTGTCGGATATACCCAAACCTTATTATGCCAGGCAAAAAGTACGCTTAGTATTCCGAAAATTACAGCTGTAATTTCGAGTGCTATATGCAAATCAGAATATTCTGCATACTGCCCAAATAAAAATTCAAAAATGGGGTTCATAATCACTTCTATTACTTTTTACCATTTTCATATACACCAAAACGTGATCCATATCTCTAAACGCGTTTTTAATTTCTAAAGTCAAAAAAGACATTACTTCATCATACTCTCCATAGATTTGAGTACTTAAAGGATTTTCTATAACTGTAAACTCTGATACTCTTAACCGCTTTATAAAACGAATAATATGTTGTTCAAAATCAGCTTGAAGCGGGGTAAGGGTTAATTCTATTGATATTTGCATGTTATTTTTTTATGATATTTCCCAAAAAATATTTATGTATTTGTAGCTACAAAATTTATATTTCAGAAGCTGGTAAAGCATATACACAGGTAAATCCTTCAAATTCTACAAAGGCCAAATCATAATGAGTTATTTCATCTTTATAATTAACGGCACCATAAACAAATGGATATTCTAATGTAAAAGGAGAAATAAAAATATGTTGTTCAAAACTCAAGCCTGCTGTTGCATATAACTTATACAAAGATTCTTTGGCTCCCCATATTACAGTTAAAGCACGGGTTGTATCAGGATTTTGTTGCTCTACATACCCGTTTTCAAATTCGTTTATAAATTTATGAGCAATTCTATGAATCTTTTCTCTTTGTTTTTCGATATCAATCCCAACAAGTTTATCACTAATTATGATTCCTGCAAATTCATAAGAATGGGTAATTGAGATTTGTTTTCCATCTTTAAGATGTGGTTTCCCAAATTCATCATAATACAGATCATGATCGGTATAACCAAATGCAGCCAACAGATGCCTAACGCTCATAAAGCCTCTTCGATGCATATCAGATTTCATATTATCTACTCTATTCTGGCAATGTTGTGTTAATTCTATCCCGTGGCAGAGAGCATCATAAGACTCTTCAATCTTCCAAATCAATACGTTAGTACTTTGATCTACTGCTATAGTTTTGTATAGAGGCATTTAAATTCTTAAAGTTATTATGTACCTTTGCAACCCGAAAAAGAAATATTATTTGATTTTTCGGGAAACGAATTTAGAACAATTTAGTGCGAAATACCAAAAAGCACTTCATAAACATAAAATTAACTACTATGAGTACCAAAACTGTACCTTATGTTCCTTACAAGGTGAAAGATATTTCATTAGCTACTTGGGGAAGAAAAGAAATCGAATTAGCTGAAGCAGAAATGCCAGGGCTTATGTCTCTTCGTGAAGAATATAAAGATGAGCAACCTCTTAAAGGTGCCCGTATTGCTGGTTGTTTGCATATGACTATCCAAACTGCAGTGCTGATAGAAACACTTCAGGCTCTTGGTGCAGAAGTAACTTGGAGTTCTTGTAACATATTTTCTACTCAGGATCAGGCTGCAGCTGCAATTGCAGAAGCAGGTACCCCAGTATATGCCTGGAAAGGTATGAATGATGAAGAATTTGACTGGTGTATAGAACAAACTCTGTTTTTTGGCAAAGATCGTAAACCTTTAAATATGATTCTTGATGATGGGGGAGACTTAACTAATATGGTCTTAGATAAATATCCTGAATTAGTAGAAGGAATCAATGGTTTATCTGAGGAAACAACCACTGGAGTTCATAGATTATATGAGCGTATGACAAACGGAACACTTCCAATGCCAGCGATTAATGTAAACGATAGTGTTACTAAATCAAAGTTTGATAATAAATACGGATGTAAAGAAAGTGCTGTAGATGCGATTCGTCGTGCTACCGATGTAATGCTTGCTGGTAAACGTGTTGTTGTTTGTGGATATGGAGATGTGGGTAAAGGTACCGCTGCATCGTTTAGAGGAGCTGGTTCTATAGTTACTATTACTGAAATTGACCCAATTTGCGCTTTACAGGCAGCCATGGATGGTTTTGAGGTAAAAAGACTAGAAACTGTTGTTGGAAATGCAGATGTTGTGATTACTACGACTGGAAATAAAGATATTATTCGGGCAGAACACTTTAAGGCAATGAAAGATAAAACTATTGTTTGTAATATTGGTCATTTTGATAATGAGATTGATGTGGCTTGGTTAAATTCGAAAAGCGAGAAAATTGAAATCAAACCTCAAGTAGATAAGTACAATATTGAAGGTAATGATATTATACTTCTTGCCGAAGGTCGTTTAGTAAATCTGGGTTGCGCAACGGGTCACCCAAGTTTTGTAATGAGTAATTCATTTACCAATCAGACTTTGGCACAAATTGAACTTTGGACTAATATCGAAAATTACGAAAACAAGGTATACATGCTTCCGAAGCATTTGGATGAAAAGGTGGCAAAATTACATCTGGCTAAAATTGGGGTAGAACTTACCGAACTTCGTAAAGACCAGGCTGAATATATTGGCGTAACTGTTGAAGGGCCTTACAAACCTGAATATTACAGATACTAAAATTAAATTTTAATATCTATAAAATACATAAAACCCCTTACCATTTGGCAAGGGGTTTTTCATATAAGGTAACAAATAGTATTACTATTTCTTTTTTCTAAAAATATAACTCATCCATACGGGATCATTCTCTTCAGAAACAATAGATTGTCGATCTACGAACTCCCAATTCGCAGCATTCATATAGTTCAACAAATCTGAAGTCCTCTCTAGATCCTCTAGCTGTTTAATGGTTATTTGTTTACCCTTCAAAGATGCTTGTTCTTCTACCTTAATTCTTTTTACTTTACCTCTATTATTTGCTTTTTGAATTACAATAACTTCGAGATAATCATATTTAGGAATATCTTGTGAAGTTGCAGTAAAGGCTATGCATAAAAAGAGAATAAAGGATATTGTTTTGGTTAGTATAGTATTCATAGTTTTCTTATTTATTAGCACTTACTTTTACCAGAAAATCTTTACTTCTTCCATTAAACCCTTCAATGAGGATTTCTGAATCCGAAAGCGGAAGGATTTTATCGGTTTCAAAATGTTCTAATTCTACACCATTAATATCTCGGGTGTTAAAAATTGCTTCTTTTTTAACCTTACCTGTTTTATCATTAATAATATATGCCGTAAAATATCCTCCTTTTCCATCAGTATGGGTATATGGAACCTCATCTTCCTGTAAATTCAAGTTTTTAACGTTATCTAAAAATAACAGGTAATGGTTATCACCCGCAAACATATGAGTATACGACATCGTGCGTTTTCCTCGTGCTCCCTTTTGGAATTTGGGTAATTTATGCATCCAAGCAAGAGTTCCATCTGCATTAATCTTAGTAGCCAAAATATCTCTATAGTAATATATTATTGTAGTCCTAATTTTTCCTTTAGAGTTCGTAGTTCTTTTCTTTACAATATAACGTTGTTCTCCTAATATAAGAAAACTACCATCATTATTTGCTACTATAGCGTTAATCTTTAGGTGCTCAAATGCTGGTTTTGCGTTTTCATTTTTATTTTTTCTTTTAACCCTTCGTTTTTCTCCTTTTGTAGCATGTTTATTTAATAAGTCCAAAGGAAAATCAAAATTCTTAAAATCACTAACCGTACCATCATCATTTAACTTGATTGTAAAGACCCCCGTAGCCTGACCTTTTTGTTTTGTAGAAAAAAACACTCTAGAGGTTCCTCTATCTGGATTTTTAGAAGTCCCTGCAATAACTATATTAGCATCTGCATCCTCATACAATATCACTTCATCAATAAACTTATCGGCAATCTTGATTTCATTCTTGATAATAGTATTTGTGTTTTTTTTAACCTTAAAAAGCTCTAAATGATAATTAGCATCTTTTTCCTTCTTCTTTTTCTCATCTGTACTATCATCTTCATAAACCGAAACTAGCATATAAAAATTACCATCTTTATCGATAGCATAATCTTCATTATTCATCTTCTTTTCGGTATAAGGCATTTCTACCTCTCCTTTCCAGTTTAATTCTAAATTTTCATCAAATACATTAATAGCTATTCTATCAAAACTTTTAGCATCATTTCTAAATTTTGGTTTCAATCTATATTGGATTAGTAATTTATTTTCATCAAACGTTGTTTTGTATGAGAATTTATTAGTTGTACCTATTTTTGTTATAAAAAATCCATTTCCCTGAACACTAAAGTATCCTGCAATTTTACCCTCTTGCCTTATAATTTCTTTTTGCTCGCTTATTTTTAAGCTTTTAAGAGAAATAGTTTGAGCTTCTAATGATTCTATTTTATTTTTTCTATCCCATTTAGCATAAAACATAATGACATTATCTCCTAAGCGTAAGATTCTTTCAAAACCACCTTTTTTTTTGTCTTTGAAAAACTTCTCATGTTCTATTCTATCCACTTCTTTAAGCGTAGTAGGATCAAATTTCTGGATGATCAAATGACTTTTATGTCTATTTATTGCTATTACTGTGTTATCATATTTATAAAACCCTTTAAAACCACCATCTGTCTCAACATATTCCTCCCCTACTTTTACTGTAAAGTTTTCAGACAATTTTGGATCTTGTGAGAATACATTAATTGTGACTAGGAATAATAAGAGTAAATATCTGTTTTTCATGATTAGGTTTTTAAATTTGATAATAAATATATTTCTTTTTTAAGAATTATGAGAATACACTGTGATTAAGAGTTAAAAAACTCATTTAAAGTATGTCAAAAAAGATAAATTATTGATATTCAGAATAGTGAAAAAGATCTTTGTTTGTTACTAAATAATACCATTTCTGTATTTGTCTAACTCAAAAATAAAAAACCCTTTTCATTATGAAAAGGGTTTTTTTTATATTACAAAGGAAAAATCCTTTATGCTTCAAATGGAACTATCGAAACATAGGATTTATTGTCTTTCTTTTTAGTAAATTTCACTAAACCATCTACTTTAGCATGTAGCGTGTGATCTTTACCAGCGTATACGTTTTCACCTGGTTTGTGGGCTGTACCTCTTTGTCTTACAATGATGTTACCAGCCACGGCAGCTTGTCCTCCAAATATCTTCACACCTAAGCGTTTCGATTCTGATTCTCTACCGTTTTTTGAACTACCAACTCCTTTTTTATGAGCCATTTTCTTTCGGTTTTATATTGTTAATACTTACAGGAGTTACCTGCCGTCTTTTATTTTCCTTGTAGGGCTTCAATTAATTCTGATTTCTTCATAGAAGAAATACCAGAGATTCCCTGAGCTTTAGCCATTTCTTTTAATTCAGCTACTGTCTTAGCGCTTAAATCTTCTTTACCAGCTTTTGGCTTTGCTGCTTCTTTCTTAGGAGCTGCTGCTTTTGTTTCGGTTTTAGGAGCAGAAGTTTTTACTTCTTTCTCTGCCTTAGCTTTTGGTTCAGTTTTCTTTGCTACTGCTTTCTTTGCTCCAGAAGTTACTATACTCTCGATAACAATTTCTGTAAGAGATTGGCGGTGACCATTTTTAACACGGTATCCTTTACGTCTCTTTTTCTTGAAAACAATAACTTTATCACCTTTAAGGTGTCTTGTGATTTTTGCTCCTACTTGAGCTCCATCTATAGCTGGGGCGCCTAAAGTAACTTTATCTCCATCTGCTGCAAGAAGAACTTTATCAAAAGAGACTTTATCTCCTTCTTCTCCTGCTAAACGATGTACAAATACTTTTTGGTCTTTTGCAACTTTAAATTGCTGCCCTGCTATCTCTACAATTGCGTACATAGCGTAACGTTTAATTAATTATTTTTATAAATAAAGAACTGTACCTATTTTTTAAATAGGCGGGTGCAAATATACTGCTAATTAATTAAATGCCAAATATTTTATGCCTCTACAGGCTTTGAATTGTAATTTTTTTTAGGATTCCAACTTTCTTTAAATAATTGCATAAAAGATAATGTAAGCACAAAAGTAGTGGCAAACCCCATAACTGCTGCAACAAACACAACTATACCTACTCCTACATGATAATGCGAGCTCCAATTCGCCAGCATTTCTGGTAAGAAATTAGTATTGATATTAGTTACATAGATCGCAAAGAAAATAACGAAAATAATAGTAGCATTGAATCCTGTAAAAAGCCCTGCCATAAATCCTTTTTGATATTCAAAATCACTTCCCTTTTCCTGTTTGTAGTTTTTCATAGCTTTGTACAAACCAAAAGCAACTATAAAACCATTACCTATGCTAAAAACAGGATTTGTTTGCACACCAATTAAAGAAAGGAGTAAAAAATATGCAATAAGTACAACAGCAATAAGGAGTCCATATGTAACAGGAATAGTTGATTTTTTCATAGTTTCGCTCTTTAGGATTCTCTCTTAAAAGTAAGAAATTTAAGAGTTTTTTAACCTTAAAAGCTTGTTAATTTATTGTTTAACAACAAGATAGAAATCTATCTATTCCTATTAGCTAAATATACTCCCAGAATAATAATTCCAGAAGCAAGTACTTGATACAATGTAAATTTTTCATTATCCAATATCCCCCATAGCATGGCTACAATAGGAATAGTGTAGGTTACCGAAGTCGCAAATACAGGTGTACTGATCTGCACCAGTTTATTAAACAATACTTTAGCAATACCTGTACCTACTATCGCAAGTATAGATATATATATTAAACTCATATGCACTTTTGGACTAGTAACTACTTCGGTTTTAAAAAAACCAGAAAAATATAACACGACCAAAGCAGGGATCACTAATACAATAAAATTTCCGTTAGCAATTGCCATAGGCGGGATATGCTGCATATACCTTTTTATGATATTTACATTTATTGCATAACATACCGAAGCACAAAGTACTAATAGTGCATACCAATAGTTCTGATTGGGATTTACCGAAGCTCCTTCTAATATTAGAGCAACACAACCTATTAGTCCTACAATCACACCAAAGAATTGATTTTTACTAAATCGAATAGAGAAAATCAACATCCCCAGAATCAAAGTAACCAGTGGTGTGGTAGAATTAAGGATTGATGCTATACCACTATCAATTTCTGTCTCGGCAAAGGCAAATAAAAAAGCAGGGATAAATGTTCCTGCAAAGGCAGATATGATCACCCATTTCCAGTCTGATGCTGCTATTTTTCTCATGCTTCTAAATCCAATCAGAAACAAAAATGTTGCTGCAAACAATGTCCTTAACGCGCCCAATTGTAATGGCGTAAGGCCGATCAATGATTTCTTGATAAGAATAAATGAACTACCCCATACCAGAGAAAGCACTGCCAGATATATCCATTTTAGTTTTGTGTTTTGCATTTTTGCGAAGTAAGTTGCAAAAGTGATAAAATTATAAGTACACAGAATACCTTTTGGAAGAAA
>CAKMZM010000043.1:0-8566 GCA_929200365.1 uncultured Flavobacteriaceae bacterium
ATCCTCTTTGTCTATATTTTTTAGGAGTAATGCCTTCGAGTTTTTTAAAAGCTGCAGTAAAATGAGTAGAATTTTTATAGCCTACTAATTCTGAAATCTCATATATAGGTTTTTTTCCGTGTTGCAGTAGTTTTTTAGCTTTACTCATTCTCAAATTCATAGCATACTCAAAGATGGTTGTACCAAAAACACGTTTAAATTCTTTTTTAAGTATAAAATCATTGAGCCCAACCATACGAGCTAATTCATGAACAGAATACTGAATGGTCAAATCAGAGTTTATAATAAACCGGACTTCATATAGTTTTTTAATAAGATTATCTGTATTTGAAATTTTATTTTTAGGGTTTTTCTGTACGACTAATTGCAGGGACAGTAATTCTAACACTTTTGATTCAAGAAATAAACGCTTTAATAGCCCTTGTCGAGTATCGGTTAATAACTCTGCAAGTATTTCTTGAGTTTTGGAACACAGAGGTTTTGTGAAATCTTTATCAAGTTTTTCTAATTCATATTTTTTACGAATTCCATATTCTGAGTCTAGTTTGTGTTTTTTGATAAACTCTCGACTCATTCTAATCTTAATCTCTTTAAAGTACTTGTTTTTGTGGTATTTAATAGATCCAGAAGTTTGCGATATATAAACAAGATAACTTTCCTGACTTTCATAGATCAAATCATCTGTTTTTCCATCAATTTTAATAATTTGCTCACCATCAATTAGATAAGAAAGTTCTAAGGCATTTACGACCTGTGTTCCATAAATATTAAAATCTTTATTTAGGGATACATCAAAAATTGATATATGTAATCCATTAAAATGATTATACTTTATATAGCCATCTCCATATTCATGCAAAAATTTAAATTTTTTTGTAAGTATACCACAATGTTCTTGGGTGTTAATTAGTTTTGTAACAGTATGTAATGTGCATTTGTTTTGATTATTTGAGTTTGTTGTTTTTGAAGACCGAGTATTGCGTCTTTTTTTATCCATAATGCGTCATTTTTATCTTTCCCTAGATACTAATTTTGCATTTAATTTTATTTAGACCAAATATAAATAATAATATAAAGTCTAAACTAAATTGTTTAAAAAAAATTGTAATGTCAGTGTTTATTTTAAGAAAATACAGTTATTTCTTTTTTCTGTTTTTATATGTTGTTTGTACTGCTCAGAACAGAGTAACTGGTATAGTTCTGGATCAGGATTCTAACCCGGTTCCCGAAGCATCGATACAGATTCTAGAACTTCAAAATAAAGGAACAGTAAGTGATTTTGATGGTAAATTTGATTTTAAAATACCTTCGGGATCGTATACTTTAAAAACAACTTTTATAGGTTTTAAAGCGTCTGTAAAAAAGATCGTGGTAAGCGATTCAAAAAATACCTTTTTAACGATCGTATTACAAGAAGATATTAAAGAGTTGGGCGATGTACTTATAAAAGGGAAATCTAAAGTCCAGAAAATTAAAGAAAAAGCATTTGAGGTTGAGGTTGTACAAACAAATGATATCAAAAACCTTAGTATTGATGTTAATCAGGCTCTTAATATAATTCCGGGAGTTATTATTAGAGAAAGCGGAGGTGTAGGATCTAATTTTGAGTTTTCGATGAATGGATTATCAGGTAAACAGATTAAATTTTTTATCGATGGTGTGCCAATGGAAAGTTTTGGGTCTTCGATTACACTTAATAATTTTCCTGCAAACCTTATAGAAAGAGCAGAGGTGTATAAAGGAGTAGTGCCAGTCTATCTTGGAGCCGATGCTTTGGGTGGTGCGGTAAATATTATAACCAATCAGAGTAATAAAAATTATCTCGATCTATCTTATGATTATGGTTCATTTAATACTCATAGAGCTACATTGTTAAGTCAGATAGCAAACACAGATAAAGGGTTTCTACTACGATTGTCATCTTTTTTTAATCATTCAGACAATAATTATGAAATCGATAATATAGATATTAAAGATGATTTAGGCAATATTATAGGAAAATCCAATAATGTAAAGCGTTTTCATGATAAGTATACATCCAGAATGATAGCGTTTAAAACAGGATTGATTCAAAAAAAATATGCAGATAAATTATTAATAGGTATTGTTAGTTCTGATAATCAGGATCAAAAACAACATTCTAGAATCGATATACAAAGCTCTTATGGTGAACTGGAGACAGAAAATAAGGTGCTTTATGGTTCTGTAGAATATGAAAAAAAAGGGCTGCTAAAAGATAAAATAGATCTGAGTATCTATTCTGCTATAGGGGTAAACAAAGAGGTTGTAATCGACACTTCTTCTAATAGATATAATTGGTTTGGGGATATAGAAAGAAATAATAATGATTCTTTTGGAGAAAGAAATACGCTAAAATCATTATTAGAGCTTAAGGATGATATAGTAATTTCTAAAGCTCATTTGAAATATCATATCAATACATCTAATACAGTAGATATAGGATATACAAAAAACTATATGAGAAGACAAGGTACAGATGCTGTAGCTCTTTTTACCATTCCTTTCGAAAAACCACATAAGTTAGATAAAAATATAGTGGGACTGTCTTACGATTTTAAAACTTTTGCAAAAAAATTAACCTTTGCTCTGTTTACCAAAGGCTATTTTATGTCTGTAAGAGGAGTTGTAGAAAACGGACAGACAAATGATGAAGATCTTAATCCTTATCAGGATCTTAAAAGTTCGTTTGATGATGTAGGGTACGGAGCAGCAGTTTCATATAAGTTTTCTAAAAGCTTCCAGACAAAATTATCTTTCGAAAAAACATACAGATTACCAGAAGGTTATGAAGTTTTTGGGGATGGGTTCAATATAAAACCAAATATAAACCTTATTCCTGAGGAAAGCTATAATATAAATTTAGGTTTTCTAAGTTACTTTTCGACTGGTAATTTCGATTTTAATTTTGACAGTAATTTTTTCTATAGAGATTCAAAAAACTTTATACGACCACAACCTATAGGTTCTTTTGTAATATATACCAACACTTTTTCTGCAGAAAATAGGGGGGTCGAAGCAGAGTTTCAAACCAAGTTTAAGAATTCTGTATTCCTAAAAATTAATGGGACCTATCAAGAAATTTTTGATTCCTCAAAAAGTACAGCAGCAAAAAATATTAGAATAGCTAATATCCCGTATTTTTTTGGAAACTCTTCTGTTGGAGTAACAATACAACCTAATTGGTTTAAAGACGATTCGATAGATATATCTGTTCTTTCTAATTATGTTCATGAATACCCGTACAGATCATTTGATAATGGAAATGAAAAAGAAAGAAGTTTAATCAATGAGCAATTAACTCATGATTTACAAATCTCATATGCTGCCAACAAAAGAAAATATAACATCTCTTTTACAGCAAAAAATATTACTGATGCCCAGGTTTATGATAATTTCAATCTACAGCTTCCGGGTAGAGCATTTTATGTTAAACTAAGTTATTTTTTAAACGACTTAAAATTTTAATAAACTATAAAACTATTTGTAATGATAAATAATAAATTAATAACCAAATGTATAGGAGTTGTAATGTTTGCTGCATTAACTATTGGTTGTAGTAAAGATGATGACAGTCTGCCACCACCAGATCCTAATTCTGATAAAAAAACAAAATATGTAGTTGGTTTTGAGAGTACCATTGTAGGAAAAGCTACAGCAGGAACAGATTATGTGTTGAATCTTAATGATTTGTCGGCTATTAGTTCCGGAAAAATCAGTGCTGAGGGAATTGGTATAGAACAAAAATACTGGACATTCTATCAGCAAGTAAATAATACAGTATTTACCTTTGGGCAGGGAGATGGCGTAAATTCGGGAATTGCATATCAATTGGATAAGGAAGGAAAACTTGTAGCTATAAATGAATTTGATCCGGGTTCTGTAGATAATTTTGGAGTTGTTGATGACAACAAGACGTTGATTGCAGTAGATGTTAATTATTCTGGTTATGCAGACTCCAGATTTGTATTTCTTGATGCCGCGACAGGAAAAGTAGTAAAAGAAGTAAAACATCCTATAGATGTAAAACAGGCATCAAGCGAAGAAAAAAAAGGGCATATACCCTGGGTAACAGGAATAGTTCAAAATAATGACAAACTGTTTGTTTCATATTATAAGATAATTCCTGATGGTACTTATATGCCAGCAGATGAGACTCAGGCAAATATTGCAGTGTATTCTTACCCTGAGATGAAGTTCGAAAAAATAATATCAGACCAAAGAACTAGTCCGATAGGTACAAATGGGCATAGTACAGGGATAGAAAAAACAGAAAATGGAGATATATATTCTTTTTCTTCTTCTGCAGTAAGCGCAGGATTTGCCAATCCAAGCAAACCATCTGGTATTGTTCGTATTAAAAATGGAACTACAGAATTTGATAAAGATTATTTCTTTGATGTAGAAAACGCTCCTAATGGAGGAAAAATATTCTGGATGGACTACATTGCAGATGGTAAGGCATTGGCAAGAATTATTTTAAAAGATGAGGTAGATCCCGTTTATTACGATTACTGGAAAGCATTTTATACAAGAGATGCTGTAAAAATGGTTGTTCTGGATCTTATTAATAAAACAGTAACAGATGTAAATGGGATACCGCCAAGACATGGACAACGCTATTCTTCTCCAGTATATACCGAAGGTGGTAAAGTGTATATAAATGGATATACCGAGGAGAGTTCGGATATTTATATCATAGACCCAAAAACAGCTACCGCAACCAAAGGAGCAAAAGTACGGGGCAACTATGTAAAAGGAATTTTTAAAGTAACAAACTAGTCTAACCTTATGAAAAGAAGCACTCTCAGGTAATTTTATATCTGGGGGTGTTATTATTTTTTAAAAACAGAGTTATGTCTTCGACAAAAAAGAAAAACAGACGCAAAATCATTTTGCAAATTCATAAAATATTAGGATTAGCTACAGGAATTGTACTTTTTATTGTTTCAATTACAGGATGTTTATGGGTTTTTAAAGATGAAATAGAAAGCTTTTATGACGATTATAAATACGTAACTCCGCAAAAGCAAGATTTTATTCTGTCATCTCAGGTAAAATCAATCGCCGAACAAATACTACCTGATAAAACCATTCATGGGGTTATCTACGGAAAACCAAATGAAGCAATAGAAGTTGTTTTTTATCAGGCCGAACCAGAACTATTTTATCAGAGTCTTTTTTTAGATCCATATTCGGGTAAATTTATCAAAAGAGTAGACCACAACTCAGGATTCTTTGCTTTTGTGTTAAAAGGGCACATACGGCTATGGCTTCCAGAGGCTATTGGTTCCAGAGTGGTATCCTATTCAATACTGTTGTTTTTGATCATAGTGATTAGCGGATTTTTACTTTGGATACCCAGAAATAAGAAAAACTGGCGCCAACGGCTGAAATTCGACTGGAATAACAAGACACGCTGGAAAAGAAAAAACTTTGACCTGCATACGGTAACTGGATTTTATATTTCTTCTCTAGGATTACTGTTTGCATTTACAGGGTGTGTTATGGCGTTTAACTGGTTTTATTTTATTGCCTATATAGCAACAGGAGGTGATAAGGAACCACAGTTTATTATGCCTCAAAATATCAGCGCAACTGTGGTTAATGCAGACAAAAACCCAGTATACGATCAATTAATCCCACTCCTTTACAGGACGTATAAGAACGCTCAAAGCTTTGAACTGCACTATCCCGAGAATGATTCAACTTCGGTACTCGTCGAAGTAAGTAACTCCAGAGGAATATATTATAATATGGATTATCTCTTTTTTGATCAAAATACATTAGAAGAAATAGAAACGACCAGTATATATGGCAAATATGAAGATGCCAGATTTGCCGATAAGGTAATTCGTATGAACTATGATATTCATGTTGGTGCTATAGGAGGAATTACCGGAAAAATAATAGCTTTTCTGGCAAGCCTGATCTGCGCTTCATTGCCGATTACCGGGGTCTTATTGTGGTACGGAAAAACTTATAAAAAGAAACCTAGTGTGAAAGGAAAATTAGTTCCAGCATATAGTACATGAATTTGATGCTGTTTTTAATCTGAATACAAAAAAAAGAGTATAACTTATAAGGTTATACTCTCTAATGATAGATATATTTAGGGGTAACTTCGAGTCAAATTTTATAAGGTAATCTTATACCTTAGGCAGCTAAAGCTGGAGTAGCCATTCCGTATACTTCTATTGTAGGTTCAGAGGTTTTTTCAGAAAGTGAAAATTGTAATGACTGTAGTACACTATAATTAAACCATATAGATAGTAATCTGTAAGGAATTTCTAACGAATCTTTTAATCCTAACTTAGAATCTTCCATATGAACCCATCTTTTAAGAGGTTGTTCATAAATTTTATTCATGATTTCAGTTTTACCGAAGTGCTTTTTCATTTTTATAAACATTTCTACATCAAATAACCATCTGCTAAAGAAGCTTTTGTTAAAAATCACGGGAACCAAATCTGCTTTGAAAACCTTAGCACCACATTGTGTATCCTGGATAGACAATCCCAAAATGAATACAATAAGAATATTAATAAGTTTTGAGATCATTGCTCTAATGCCATCTTTTTTGATATTATCTGAAGTATTCTTGGCTCTCGATCCAAAAACAAAACTCAATTTTCTATTGGTTTTTAAGGTTTTTAAAAGTCCGTCAAAATCTTCAAAATCTGTAGACAAGTCGGCATCAATAAAACCTACAAACTCTATATCGCCTCTGCTATGCAAATATCTTGCCCCGGCTCTTACAGCAGCAGCTTTTCCAGAATTTTTTTTGATATCAATAACACTTACTTTAGCAGGGTCGTGAGATTGAATATCTTTTAACACATCTATAGTGTTATCCTTACTTCCATCATTTACAAAACATAAGTGGAAATCGTTTTCCTTTTGTATAAAGTTTAAAAAAGCAGCTACATTAAGTCTTTTTTCTTCGTTATAGCATGGTATGATAATTCCCGTTTTCATAATGGTAGTATTTTGAGGTTTATATTCCAAAAGTAGCCACGATCTGCGTTGTACAAGGAGGTATTTCGATGAGTAGAATATTGCTGTCGCCGAATGGCTTTTATCGAAAGACATGCTATTCATCTGTCAACAGATGGTAATGGCTCTAGTTTATAATAGCGTTGATAGTTACAAAAACATGTATTTGGTTGATTTCAATGTATTTATGCGCCCCAAAAGGAAGAACTTTTAGCTCCCTTCCTTTTGGGAAGGGCTGGGGATGGGATATACTGAGTTTTGATAAAATTAATCAATGTTATTATAAACTAGAACCATGGTAATCTTTAATTTGTTAAAATACAGCGGTTTAAGGTTTGTAAATAATAGATGGTTAATGTGGTTGTTTATAGGAGGTACTTGTTTTATGATATAATCAGAAGCACAAATACCGGATTTTTGATTTGCATTCTGTTTTGGCGTGTTTTTAAACCGAAACCATTGTCGTATATTTAAGTTTAAAACTATGGCGAGCCTTTATGGATAAAACTACAAATAAGTATTTGATAAGTGCATTACTCATTGCAGTGGTTTTTCATGGTACAACCATCTTTTTTACACTAGAATCGACTTATGATGCGTTAATTCATTTATTTTTTGGAAATCATTACGCCAATAATTGGTTCGAACCCTGGAACTATAGTTGGTATACAGGGTTTACAGTAATGGGATACCCACCATTAGTACATCAAAGTATAGGGTTGTTCTCTTATATTGGCGGACTTAAATTTGGTTTGTTTACTGTAGCAATTATAGCTATCATTCTTTTTATTACAGGAATATATCGTTTTGCCTTAGTGCTTACCTCTAATAGAAAAGTTGCTGGATATACAGCTATACTTGCAGTGTTCTCTTCTGCTTTTATAGAAACACTACATGTTTTTGGGCAATTACCCAGCATTATAGGATTGTCTATCTTGTTGCATGCATTACCCGAAATTTATCTTTGGCTTAAAATCGGAAAATATAAATATTTATTAAACGCTTTTAGTCTAATAGCAGTTACAGTGACGTCTCATCATGTAACTCCGATTTTTGGAATGGTGTTCTTCATTTTTCCATTAATAGGTATGGTTATTATGGATGTTTCCGTAGAAAAAGCAGGTTCATATAAAAAAGTTAGGTTTTTAATGTTCTTACAAAGCTTTCTTTCACTTTTTAAAAGAATCATAGGTTTTGGTTTTGGATCATTAGTATTAATTATTGTTTGCATTCTTCCGTATTGGATCAATACTAAGAACAATCCTATAACCCAAGTACCTATACCTCATGGTTCGAGAGATAATTTTTTTGAAGTTACCTCATCGGGATTAGTGTTTTTTTTGATTCCGTGGGGAATTTTATTATTTATCCTACCTTATATATGGTATCGGTTTTTTAGCAAACGATATTTATTTTTTGGGTTGTCGATAACACTTTTAACTATCCTGGGTACAGGTGGTACAACACCGATCCCGAGAATGATGCTTGGCGAAAATGCGTTTAATATTCTTACATTAGATCGATTTACGCTCTGGGCCTCTATTATGGCATT
>CAKMZM010000043.1:8666-20639 GCA_929200365.1 uncultured Flavobacteriaceae bacterium
TCCCTTCAGCAATTTCTTACTGTTCCAGAGAAATATAATCTGAAATATGTATTCTCTAATGATAAATTTTATGACCCGATATTGTATTTCTGTGGTTGGCAGAGATTGCGGCAATTAGAAAATGGTATCATGGTTTGGGAAAAGCTAAATGTACCTCCGTTATCAACTATTTTACCCAAAGAAGATGTTCCAACATTTCAAAAACTGATGTGGGGCCTGATTCCGTTAGCCACTGTATTATTAGCATTTATGATCAACATACAATTGATATGGGTACATGCTTTAAAATCAGGGCGTAAAACTTTTCCGGTGTATTTTAAATATGGGGTACAGTATACCGAATTTAAAAAATCAGTTTTTAAAATATCGTATCTATGGGGATTCCTGATGCTAATTGTTACCGGATATGGTATCTACTGGATCTACATCAAAAATGAAAAACAGATCAACCCCGTTAGAGTAACAGAATCGTATTATGACGCTCTGGATTTTAAAGAATTTGAAAGAGCATATTCTTACCTGGACCCAGAAAGCAATAAAACTATAGATCAGTATATGTTAGAAATTGCAGTAACCGATGGTTTATTAAGCTCCTATGCCAAATTAGACAGGATTAAGGTAAATATAACTGCGCAAACAGATCGTACTGCCAAAGTTAAAGTTCTGACACACTGGATAACCCCTTTAGAAAAAATAGACAAAACATTTTATCATGAACTGGTAAAATACGGTAAAAAATGGTTTGTAAAACCATTGGAGTACGATTTGGATATTCCTCCGGATCAGTTATTTGCCGAAAACATCACTGCTTTTTATAATCATGGAAGACGTAGAATTAGCTCAGAACAGACATATCATGAAGATGTCCTTAAACAACCGGTATTAGAAGTATTGTCAACAAGAATAGTTGAATTTGAAAATCAATATAGCCTTATAGGCGAGATACAAAATATCGATAATATACCAGCAGATGTTGTAATCACAGGCACATTGTATAATGATAAAGATGAAAAATTAGCCAGATATAATGCCAAACATCAAATGAAACATAAACTAATGCCTAAGGAAATTACGAGTTTTCGCATTAATTTTGAAGGAATTGCCTGGGTAGATAAAGAGGATCATAAGCCTGAAACTTTTGATCCTGATGAATTTACACCAGTAGAATTTGATGAAAAACCAACCAAATTTGATTTACAATCTGCAGGAAATGTAACAACCGTAGATTTATATAAAGGAGTTGCTATAAATGAGCTCTCTGTAAAAAATGATGTTATCGAAGGAGTGTTGTTTAATTCTGGATTAGAAGAAGTTACTATTCCTCTGTTATTAATTTCATATTATGATGAAAACTACGAATTGATATGGGTAGATCATCAATATTTACCAGAAGGGATTCGCCCGCAACGAAAACAATATTTTGGCTATCAGTTTCTGGATCTATCGTGTGTTACGATTATTAATAAAGATATGAAGAATGTTTTTGTAAATGGGTTATTGAATACCGAAATTAGTAGCAAGGTAGTTCCTGAGAGAAAAGCAGAACACCAATCGTTTCCGTTTTTATCCATACAAGGAAAAGGATTTAGTTATATTAAATTAGAAATTAACCCTTATATCGGGATGCCAAATTAATGAAACTAAGAAAGAAACATATCATTCTACTGCTTTTGGGATCATTAATTTGTGTTATAAGTATAGCTTTTACAACTGTTTTACAAAAAACAGATGAAGTTTCTGTAGTGTTATTAACCAAAGAAAAAGTATTTGAAGCAGAAAACCCTATTGTGTTAGATTTTAAACTTAATATATCGGCTAAGACTCAACTTTTTGTACACTCCTCTTTTGGTAGTAATGTGATTGGGTCTGATGTAGGTAATACAGCTCATTTTATTATTCCAGAGTTCATCGCAAATAAAAAAGGAGTCTTGTCATATATCCTGTTTGGGGAGTCTGTGAGTCTGTATGAAGGTAAAATACATATTATACCAAATACCAAAACAAAGGTGTGCATAGAAACCTATATTGGTCCTCCCAGTATTATAGCAGGCGGTTGGGATTATACAATGCAGGTCGTTATCCCTACAGATGCTTATGATAACCCATTACCAGATAGTACAGATATATTGATTAAACATCAATTTTTGGATATAGAAAAAGAAAGAATATTGAAGAGTAAAGACATGATGGGTTGGGCAAATATATTCTCTTATGCTCAATCAGGTAGAATGGCGCTATTTTCTAAAGTTGAAAAAACAGTTTCTAAAGAAACTTCTATTGAAGTATTTCCGTGGTTGCCAAAAGATTTTAAGATCAGTAGTAATAGAAAACACAGCTATGCAGATGGTAATCAGGTTACAGAGTTTATTACTTCGGTTTTAAAAGATGAATATGGTAATGTAGTAAGTGATGGTTCACTGGTCGAATTTATAATTAAAGATACAAAGGGAGTATTGTTGCATACTCAGGGGAGTACAATTAATGGTCGGGCAATTGCCAAAATTTTACATCCGGATCATAAAGAGACCTGGCAGGTGAGTGCTTATGTACAAGGAATGGCAGCAAGTGATACAATAACGCTGGATTATACTCCAGTTATTGATGATTTTGAAGTAGAATTTAATCAGAGTAATCGTAAGATTAAAGTTGGCCCCCTGGTAAGTTTTATGGGACAGTTAATTCCAGACGGAGCTATAGTAAAAATCGATATCTTTAAAGGAAATAAAAAAATTGACACTAAAGTCACAACTTCTTCAGAAGGAATCGTTAGATTTTTGTTGCCAGAAGGATTTTATGTTTCAGGAAACTATGATATTCAAATTAAAGCGTTAGGAATACAAAAAGAATTTAAGAATATAATATTAAAATGATGGGTTGGAATAGAAACATATACAGGTCACTCATCATCATTTCCTTTATCGGGATTATTATATTGATGCTTTTTGGGATTAGTCAAACACTATCATATCTTAATACGGGGGCAGATCGAAGTTCGATGCTACATTTGGCTTTGCAGAAAGAACAGGTGTACTTACCCAAAGTAAAATGGGAAGATACTATCAACCCTGGCAGACCCATGGAAAAACAAACACTGTTGGAAATAGAGCAAGACTACCTTAATGCATGGTATATACGCAATGTCGCATATCAAACGAATAAAACACAAGGAATTGATGATTACTACACAGAAAGTGCAAGAAAACACCTAGCTAAATCAATAGGATATAACAAGAAAAAAAATATTGCTATACACAGCACCACAACTACTCATAATATAGCGTTAGATTTTTATAGTGCAGATGGCCAGTTGGCAGTTATAACAGATACAAATGTAAAAGAATATAAAAGAGTATATCATAGTAAAGAGATGTTGTTAGAAACCCATCTGAAATCTGATTATCAGATCATGTTACTGCTAGAGGATGGGTTCTGGAGGATACGCCATATCGTAAAAGAAAAAAAGTATAACATATCTGATAGCATAGCAAAGAGAAATGGTATAGTAAAAGTTATAGATGGCAAAATATTTATTGAAGATAAAGAATACCAGATCAAAGGAATTAATTATTACCCCCAGAAAACACCCTGGGATATGTTTGGTGATAAATTTGATATTGATGTGATTGCCAAAGATTTTGATATCATTACAAATGCAGGGTTAAATACCATACGAATTTTTGTGCCTTATGAAGGTTTTGGAAAAGCAGAAGTGAAAACAGAAAAATTAGAAAAATTAAGAGAAGTACTGGATGTGGCAGAAACCAAAAGCCTTAAAGTTATTGTTACTTTATTTGATTTTTATGGAGATTACTCAGTATTGGACTGGACATTAACTCATCGCCATGCAGAACAAATTGTAAGTGCTTTTACAGATCATAATGCTATCCTTGCCTGGGATATAAAGAATGAACCCAACCTGGATTTTGATACCAGAGGAAAGGAAAAAGTATTGGCATGGCTAAAAGAAATGATCCACCAGATCAAACAGTTTGATCCTAATCATTTGGTAACTATCGGGTGGTCTGATACAAAATCTGCCAGCCTGCTACAAAATGAAGTAGATATTATTTCTTTTCATTATTATCTGGATATCAATACCTTTTCTGAAGCCTATACTATGATGAATACCAAAATTAAGAAACCTATAGTATTGCAAGAATTTGGATTATCCTCTAATAGAGGATTTTGGAGCCCTTTTGGCCCATCAGAAAAAGAACAGGCTAACTATTACAAGCAATTTCAGCAGATTATTCGACAGCAAAATATACATTATGTCTCGTGGACTTTATATGATTTTGAAGAAGTGCCCAGTACCGTAGTAGGAAAATTACCATGGAGAAAACATAAACAAAAACACTTTGGGTTTATAGATCGTGATGGAAACAAAAAACAGGCTTTTGAGTATATAAATAAATAAAAAACACTTGTATCTCGTACAAGTGTTTTTACAGTTATGACAAATCATTAAGTTTGGGGCAATCCTGCCAGTATACAGGCAAAACTATTTTTATAAAGAAGCCCCTTTATATGTTTTTTCAATTTTGCGTGCTTTACTTTTTTTGATAGCATTAAACTGCTCTAAATACATTGCTGTAATTTTACTCATTGGTAAGGCGGTTGCAGCTTTATAATTTGCTTGCCCCAAAGCAGTGCGATATGCAGGATCCAACACTATTTTTTCTATAGCATCAGCCAGGCTATCTACACTTTCTGGATTAAAAAACTCTCCCTGGTAACCTTCATCTTTTACTAATAAACTTAGATCTCCCAAATCAGGCATAACCACTGCTTTGCCATAACTTCCTGCTTGATGTAATACTCCAGAGCTACCTGTTGTAGAGGTGTATGGAAATACAACCATTGCACTTTCTGTAAAAATTCGAGGTACATCTGCTTCTTCTACATAACCAGTAAAAGTGAGTTGAGGTACATTGATGTACTTTTCTTTCACCGATTGTAAATATCCAATAACATTAGGATTATCAGTACCTGCTATGACAATCTCTAAGTCAATATTTGTTCTGGATCGTATTTTTTCTACCGCTTCGATAAGGATTTCTACTTTTTTGTACGTGCCGAATTTACCAAAAGTCATAATCTGCAATGGTCTATCTGGTAGTGTATACTTGGGTTCTTCTGGTAACTCAAATGTCCCATGAGGAATCTGTACTACATTTTCGACCTTATATTTTGCTTTCAAAATGTGAACATACTTATCAATGGTAACGGCAACGATATCGGCAGATAAAATAAATCGTGTAAGCATGGTTCCTATACTATTGTAGATTTTTTGTAAAACCTTACTTTTTGTAAACCCAGAGTTTTCAAGATCTACCTGCTCCATAATATTGTGTAACAGAACTATGGTTGGGATCTTTTTAAAAACACAACGTTTGGGGAGTAATAAACCAAGTGCTGCAGCTATTTTTTTGTCACCAAATTTCATAAACTGAAGATTGAACAATACTGCATCTGGACGCGTTTGTTTAATAGCTTTCATAACAGAGAAGATATTACTATAACTATTAAATTTCCAACATTGCTTAACGATTATATCACATCCTTCTTCTTCAAAAACAGTATCAGCATCTTTAGGGGATATATCGGTTAATAAAACAAGCTCAGATACCTCGGCATGTTGTCTAAAATGTTTTACCAGGTGATATGCATATTCGTTTAGAGTTACTTTACTAGGCGGATACGCCGTTACAATTGCTAATCTCATCTGTTGGTTTTTATATTCTTTTTTTTTAGAAACAGACAGAAACGAATTAAAATCGAGTAGAAATCTTGTTGGTTAACAGGTTTCAAGATTTTAGGACGAATGGGGTACGTCTTTACTTTTTTGATAATAAACTACAATTTATAATAACCTAACAACAAAAACAACCGAAACATAAGAAGAATAATTATAATGTTGTTGATTAGAATTTTTTTTAGCGTTCTCTTACTAGTTGATAAGAACCTTAGAGCATGTTTAAACACAATGTAAACTGAAAATCAATAGTTTGAGGTTCTGGATAAGCTTCAAATCATGAACATATCGGGATATTCGAATGATTTGAAACAACCTCATGGTTTTCAAAATAATGGTTTTCAGGAAGCAAGAAGTTTAAACATGCTCTTAATATAATTTGAAATTAGTAATCTTCTCTGAAGATATAATCTGCTTTATTTTTTTTGAAAGCATTTGCTATTACATTATTTTCTTTACCTAAAACAAAAAGTATTTTACTTCTTCTATTCGCTTTTGCGTAGATTTCTTTTAAAACTTTGATTGCTTTTTTGTCAATCTTCTTCACTTTTTTTAAAGACATGACTACTTCTTCATAATGATCTAATAAGTAGTTAAAATGATCTTTTACTAATTCACTATTATTCAAAGTTAAGTTTCCTATGACTTCAAATGTTCCTGAGGAATTTATTATTTGTAGTTTCATGATATTTTATATTTGGGGAGTGTTATGTTTTATACAAAATCACTTCTTAGCATATAATTTATATTGCCAAAGGCATTACATACTTTTTTGTTTTCTTTTCCGATGATGTAAAAGATCTTATTGTTTTTTACAGCATTTCTGAATAACTTGGTTAGTACAGTTACACCAGATGCATCAATTTTTTTAACCTTATCAATACATAATATTACTTTGTCTGAATTGAATAATAATTTCTCAAAATGATGTTGTAAAGATTTGGAGTTCTCTGCTACGATATTTCCTTTGATTTCAAAAATCCCTTGGTTTTTAGTAATTTGTAAAGCCATAACTTCTTGTTTTATTGGTTATTAATATTTCAAAGATGGATCATTTTTTTTGCATCTCTATACTAAATCTGTTGAGTTGCAAGTATCCTTCGATGAATTGACTTAGTTGCTTGTTAAGCTTTTTTTAGATAACCTCTGGTAACTTAAAAAAAAGAAGATTTGAAATATGAGAAGAACTGCCATTGCTACTATTTGCATACTAACAACATTAGATAATGTGTTGTGAAAAAATATGATAAGTACCACTTGCAAAACCCCAAGTAACCCCGATAATACAACTGGTATATATTGATCTAAAGATAAAAAGTAATAGGCAAAAATGTTAGAAATAGCAAAAAGCGAAGTTGCGATTGCATATTTCCATAGTAGTGGTGCAATACTGATGTATTCTGAGCCAAACATGATATTGATCACAAATTCGGGAAACAGGTAACACCCCAGAACAATGGATGCCGAAAGTAATGTGATATAGAATACATACTTAAATAAAATAGGAGCATGAGCTTCTTCTTTTTTTTGTTTTTCTACTACTTTAGGTAATAGTAACATTACAAACATCCAGGCAATAAAATAGACTACTCTGCCAATCAATGCTAATGACGCGTATAGACCTGCTTCATAAGTCTCAAAATAATGCTTAACCATCAGGATATCACTATTGTTGATGATGATTTGAGTAAACTCATAGAAAGCTGTTAACAAGAAAAATTTAATGATATATGTAGATTCTACAGAAGGTAATTTATGTTTTTTGGTGATCTCGATATCTTGGAAACGAAAAGGTAACAACCCAAACAAAAAAGAAATTGCAATACCCAAAGCAACCAAAATAGAAGATGGTATACCTAAGGTATAAATTAAAATAAGAGTAATAACCAATCTGCTTAGCATCTCTCCCTGGTATGTGATTGCAAGATTATCAAACTTTTTACTACCCTGAAACACTCCTCTGTTAACACTCATTATAAAATAAATAGGAACACCAATCCCAAAAATCGTGAACATAGTAGAGGATTGGGTATTAAAAAGTAGCTGAAGTTGTTTGGAAAAAATAATCAATAGTGCACCAAAGATGATCCCGATACTACTTGAATATTTATAAATAATATTGATGAAACTTTTAAATATAGAATCCTCAAAAAGCACAGAAAACTTGGCGGTAGACAATTGAAATGTCATGGCTATAAAAGATAAGATCAAAAGGAAAGTAATTAATAATGCTGCATCTGCAAATTGTTCTGGACCTAAAACCCTTCCTAAAATTAAATTATAAAGATAGTTTCCGCCATTAACAATAATAACGCTGATCATAAATTTTTGTTCAGCACTTAATTTTTTCAATGCAGTATTTACAATCATTTTCATAAAATTATTTTTCACCTATGTAAGTAGTCCCATATTATATATAGTATAGAGTTGCATGTAGGATAGTATACATATTAAGTTTTTTGCAAGTGGTCTTAAATTTTAGATCTTTTTAAAAAATGGTAAACATTCTTCTGAGGCTTTAAAAAAAATGAAAATTCACCTCACCATCGAATTGACTATAAGTGCTCGTTATCAGTTTATTGTAAAAGTAATACCTGTTTTTAATAATTGCCGATGGTAAAACCACAAAATAGTTACGCAGACATCAAAAATTGTCTGTATTGTCGACAAACATGTGTATTAAGTTGAAATTTTAACATTGTGCAACCTAAAAAAAGGTCAAATGAGTTTGTTAAGAAAAAGAAGTTTCTGCTCGTTTGAATTTTCAGTTAAAATTATGCCAATGTATATATATATTTAAGTAAATCTTGGCTGGAGATATTGTTTTTATAAAACTTATTGAATTTTCGACTGTTTTTTTTTCAGATATTCTTACTTTAACAATGTTAACCAACTAGAATACAAAATAATGCACTCAAAGTCATTTTTTATTAGCTTTTTATTTTGGCTTTCATTTTCATTCTTATTTGCACAAGAGATGCAAGAAGGGTTTACGTATTTAGAAACTGGAAAATACGATAAAGCGAAATCTTTTTTCGACATGATCCTAAAACAATATCCCGATAATAAAACCGCACGTTTGTGTTATGGAAGGGCGGTAGGATTGCTAGGGAACTCTCAACAAGCAGTGTTAATTTTCTCAGGGTTGAAAAAAGATTACCCAAATGATTTCGAAATTAAACTGAATTATGCAGAGTCTCTACTATGGAATAGCCAGTTTGCCAAAGCCGAAACATTTTATGAAAAATTGATTAAAGAAGATAATTCAAGTTTTTCAGCAGTATTGGGGTATGCTAATACACTTTCTAATCTCAAAAAATATGAAAACGCACTAAAGATGGTTAACAATGCATTACAACTTCAAGTAGGAAACCCTAATGCTTTACTATCTCGAAAGTATATTCGTTTGGGATATGCCAATACCATTGCACAAGATAAAAGGTATGATGAAGCAATTGCGTTATTAGATCAAAATCTGATTGATTTTCCTAATGATAAGGATACTCAGCTAAACAAGGCTAATCTGTATTTAATGACAGATAATCTTGATGATGCAGAAAAAACATATACCGCTTTGGCAATACACCCTAAGGATAGTATTGTATCGCTAAATGGCCTAGCTCTTGTAGCGCATAAAAGACATAAGGAGAAAAAAGCATTAGCTATAGCTGGTATGGCAATGCGTAAAGTAGAAAGATTTGAAGAAGACAAAGAACTCTATCTATCTACGCGAGAACGATATATACAAGCATTATTATGGAACAGAAAATTTACTACAGCAAAAGAAGATATAGCTCAATTACAGCAAATATATCCAGATCACTCAAGGGTACTGGCCTTACAGGCTACACATGGTATGTATACCAGTAATTTTAAAACCAGTATTCAAAAATACGATGCGATTTTAAAAAAAGACAAGGAATCTTTTGATGGTAATTTAGGAATAGCAAATGCATACAGAGCAGTGAGAGAGGATATGAGATCCTATACATATGCTTTTGAAACATTAAATTATTACCCAAAGCAACAAGATGCCAAAAAGCTGATAAAGACGTTAAAGAAATCACATACACCTTTTATCGAAGAAAAAACAGCATTCACTTTTGATAATGGAGATAATGAAGCAGTAAATATTACAGTAAAGACCGAGATTCCATTATCGGCTAAATTCAAATCAGAGATTCAATACGATTATAGAACTACTAAAAATATAGTAACCAAAAATGAAGCGACTTCTCATGATTTTTGGCTAGGGGGAGTGTATAAATTTAATGGAAGAGTCTCTCTACAATCCAAAATAGGGATCACTAATGCCAATGGATTTACGACTGAGTATACAGAATTGATTACCGAGACGATATTAAAAACAAAACCTTTTATCCTTCAAAACTTAGATGTTGGGTATAAAAGAGAGCTACAAAATTTTAATGCAGATTTATTAAATCGTAAGATTGTAATGAACAATTATTTTTTGAATTATAGTCTAAGTACCAATTTTAATGTGGGGTGGTATACCCAGTATATCTATACTTCTCAAACCGATAATAATAGCAGAAATCTACTTTTTACCTCTTTGTATTATACGGTACTGCAAAGACCTATTTTGAAAGTAGGTATTAATTATCAATATCTTTCTTTTAAGAATCAGGTACCTACAATCTATTTTAGTCCTGCACGATTTAATTTGGGAGAGCTATTTGCAGAAGTAGTAAGTGACCCACAAAAAAAGTGGTTTTATAATGCAAGTGCAGCTTTGGGTCGACAATTTGTAGAAGAAGACCCAGGTTCATCTACTTTTAGAGCAGAAGGAAAGTTTGGATATCGGTTTTCAGAACGTTTTAAAGCAAGTATATATGGCAAGTATAGTAATATTGCTTCGGCTACAGCAGCAGGTTTTGAATATATAGAGTTTGGCTTTAGGCTAAAATGGTATTTCTTACGTAAACCGATTTTTGATAAAAAAATTATGGAGTTACAGACCAAAGCATCACATTAATAATTCTATTGTTTACAATCATCTCGGATTGAAAATCCAAGCTATCGTGTTTCTTCTTAAAAGTGTATTCATAAAAAAACAGCTACAAACCAAAAGCCTGTAACCCAAGCTATGTTTACATAATTGGTAGTTATAGCCGCTCTTCCTATCGTCAGAGCCTATAACGCAATTATAAAATAGCCGCACACAGACTGCTATACTTAAAGATTTTGACTTCTAACAGGCTATTTTTAAGGGAGATATTTATAAATACTATACCGATATGATAGTGTCGTAGACCTAATCCCTAGCATTGTGGGATCATTCAATCACTATTAAGGCTAGTGTTTTAATAAGAAGCTGAAGATCAGCTACATCAGCCAACGCATTTCACTTTTTATTAAAATAGTTTTTTGATTTTTAGTTTAGTGAGGTAGGTATTCAAGATAGTAGCGCGTTATATATCTAAAAAAAAGTAATGAAGTTTTCAAAGAGATTATTTAGAACAACCTTAAAGTCTATTCTTAAATTTATTAAAGAGCTTCCTAGATCTTCATCTAGTGCAATACATAGATAATATAGTAATCTAGGTTGGTTAAATGTAGAAACAAAAAGTGAGGTATTTTCATCTCTCTTTTTTCATTTGAGTAAGAACGATTAATCTTGAAGGTGAAGTGCGCAATGGCTGAAGCTGTTGTGCTTCAGCTTCAAGATTGATCCTAGCCTAGTTCTAGTAACCGTAGAAGTAGATAACCAACTCCTTAAACGCATTATTGAAGTACAACAGATGAATGATAACGATAAAGAGCATATACTCTATACTCTTGATGCGTTTATCAAAAATGTAAAACTTAAATCTATTTCATAAATAATATTAACATTTCTACTTACTGTAATTTATACTATATATAATCCGTATGCATTTTTAACATAAAAAATGCAGTATTACTTCATAAGTATATATATATAACAATTAATTGCAATGATATTTTAATACTTTTTTAAACCCTTTTTTTGACCAAATTACATTTTCATGTATAAAAATGTAGTCGTTATATGCTGCATAAAACATAAAAAAAACAGCTACAAACCAAAAGCCTGTAACTGTTTCTTAATCTTTATTACTTATGTACCGCTGCGAAGTCAGGAGACATTCGCAGAGCATACCACTCTTATTTAATCACTCTTCGGAGAGCGGGGGGGTATAAAACTCCTCTAGAAGTTGAACAAGAATATCTAAATA
>CAKMZM010000044.1:0-9366 GCA_929200365.1 uncultured Flavobacteriaceae bacterium
GGAGTTAGTTCACTACACAACGAATCATTGCAGCAGCACTTTCTGCCGTAACATCTCGTTGTGGCATGCCAAACATTTCATAACCAACCATAAATTTTTTAACGGTAGCACTTCGTAATAGTGGAGGATAAAAGCTCATATGCCAATGCCAATGCTTATGATCATGATTATTAGTTGGTGCTTGATGAATCCCACTAGAATAAGGAAAAGAACAATTAAATAATTGATCATAGGCCTTTGTTAATACTGAAATAGATTCTGCATAAGCGATTCGCTCATTTGGATTCATTTCTATAATCGATGACTGTTTCTTTTTTGGAATAATCATAGTTTCAAATGGCCAAATAGCCCAAAAAGGAACTAATACAACAAAATATTTATTTTGAAATATGATGCGTTCTTTCTTTTCTAATTCCTGAGCTACATAATCTTCTAATAATGATCTGCCGTGTTCAGAAAAATAATGTTGCTGATGCGTGTCTTTTTTTAAGATCTCATTAGGAAGGTGAAACTGACTCCAGATTTGACCATGAGGATGAGGATTACTACACCCCATAACAGCGCCTTTATTTTCAAAAATCTGTACATAATTAACCTCCTGTTGCGAACCTAGCTTTTGATATTCTTCCTGCCATACTTCTATTACTTTTTCAATAGCTTCTTTAGACATATTGGCTAAGCTTTTAGAATGATCTGGACTAAAACATATTACCTTACATATACCTGTTTCACTTTTCACTTTAAACAATTCTTCTTCCATAGAAAAAGAAGGAGATTTACTTTGTAAGGCAGCAAAATCATTTTCAAAAACAAAAACATCTTTATATTCTGGATTTTTCTTTCCTCCAGCTCTTATGTTTCCAGCGCACAAATAGCAATCCTTATCATAGACTGGCAAGGATAGTTTGCTAATATCTTCTTGCTGGCCTTGCCAGGGTCTTTTTGCCCTGTGGGGAGATACTAATACCCATTCTCCAATAAGTGGGTTATATCGACTATGAGAATACTCTTGTAAGTTTGTATCTAACATGACATATCGGCTACAATTCTCCAATGACCGTTTATTTTTTTAACGATGATAATAAAAATACCATCTGCATTACCTATACTGCGTATCAAATGATATTCTCCCATTACAAAATAAGATTCATTCTCGATGCGGGAAATATCATTGACAACGAATGTTAGTTTTCCTGTATGTTCTTTGGTAGGATATCCTTTTTTATAATTAGATAATGTTTTCCCCCAACCATAGGTGAGTCCTTTACTACCATAAAACTTCAAAGAATCTGATTTCCAATACCCTAGCATATATTCTTCAATATCATTATTAGACCATGCTTGTTCCTGTGCTTTTAGGATTTCAATAATTTCCTTTTTATCAGTTTTCTCATCTACTTTTATTTCTGACTGGCAGCTAGTTAACGCAATTATTACCCCCAGTATACCTATATATCTAGTTATCATAATACTTTTATTTGATTTTATGTGTTCCTTTTGAAATTTGTACATCATATCTGGTTAATGCTTTGTCGAACTGCTTATGATATAAAGGGGCTACGGTGTTGATAAATGCATCAGCAGCTCCTTTTTTTACGATATTGATAGTACAGCCGCCAAATCCACCTCCCATCATTCGGGCACCTAATATATCTGGATTTTTTATGGCTTGATCTATTAGAAAATCCAATTCAGGACAACTTACCTCATATTGATTTTGAAGTCCTTTATGTGATTCAAAAAGTAGTTCTCCAAAAGTCGTATAGTCACCCTTATCTAATGCATTAGAAGCTTTTAGGACTCTTTCGTTTTCTTGTATGATAAATAAAGCTTTTTGATAGCTATCCTGAGAAATTTCTTCTTTAATTGTTAATAGTTGATCATATGTTGCATCTCTTAAGGCAGGTATTTCTATATGTTTTGCTACCGCCTCACATACCGACCTCCTTTGGTTATAAGCACTTTCTGCAAGACTATGTTTTACATTGGTATTGAGTAAAAGAATATCGTATTCTTTAAAGTCAATCGAAAAGTAAGTTACTTTAAGATTTCTGCAATCCAAAAGTAAAGCTTTCTTTTCTTTTCCAAACATACTGGCATATTGATCCATAATACCACATTGCACACCAACGTAGTTGTGTTCTGCTTTTTGAGATATATAAATCATTTCTTCTTTGGTTAGCCCCAGTTCGAACAATTCATTTAATCCAAAAACAATACTGTTTTCCAGAGCGGCAGAGGATGATAATCCAGCTCCCAGAGGGATATTACCCGCAAAAACCATATCAAAATTATGAATTATTTTATCTTTTTTAAGGATTTCGGTAACTACTCCCAGAACATAATTTTTCCATCCTCCGTTTTCAATAGGTTGTATATTTGACAGAGAAAATTCTAAAACCTCATCAATATCTATCGCATAGACAGAACAGTAATCATTATTGCTTTTTTGTACTCCAGAAACAATCCCTTTATTGATTGCAGCAGGAAACACAAACCCATCATTATAATCGGTATGTTCTCCTATTAAATTAATGCGACCCGGAGAAAAAGATAACAAGGGTTCTGTCTCAAATTGTTTCAGAAAAGTTGATTTTACCTTTTCTGTGAGTTGGTCATTGATCATTTATGCAAAATAGATATAGATTCCTAATACGATGACACAAATCCCAATTCCAACACTATTAATATACCTCCAAGGCGTGATATCGACTTGTTGAGTGTATTGTAATTGAAAAGCTTCTGTTCTGGGTTTCATCCTTCCAATTAATAGCATGATGAGTACATTTAATACAAACAAAATAGCCATTACATGTAAAAAGTGAGGATAATTCTCTTCCCCAATAACATAAGGTTTTAGGATAAACTGACTGATGATATATAATACTGATCCTGAGATAATCCCAATTTTTGCAGCAATAGCAGGAACATATTTGGTTAGATATCCTACTACAATAATAGTAAGAATAGGAATACTATATACGCCATTTACTTCTTGTAAATACCCAAAAAGCCCTTTTGATGCATAGATTAATAATGGGGCAATACACATAGATATGATCGCAAGAATAATTCCGAATTTTTTCCCGGCACGTACTACTTCTTTTTCAACTGCTTCTTTTTTGAAATATTCTTTATAAACGTCGATTCCGAATAAGGTAACAGAGCTATTCAAAGCAGAGTTAAAAGAACTTAGAATAGCACCAAATAATACAGCAGCAAAAAAACCTACCCAGGCCAGGGGTAAGACTTCTGTTACTAGTCGGGGATATGCTTCATCGGGATTATCAAGGGTACTCCCAAACATGTGAAAAGCAATAACTCCCGGAAGTACAACAATAAGAGGGCCTAGTATTTTTATAAATGAAGCCAGTAATAATCCTTTCTGTCCTTCTTTTAGGTTTTTAGCTCCCAGAGCTCTTTGAATAATTGCCTGATTGGTTCCCCAATAAAATAATTGAACCAGCATCATACCTGTAAATATGGTTTCGAAAGGAATCGATGAATCCGGACCCCCAAGAGATTTAAATTTTTCGGGATTACTATGCATTAATGTTGATATCCCATCCAGTATATTTCCTTCTCCTACGGCCAATAATCCAAATACAGGAATCAGCATTCCTCCAATCAGAAGCCCTATGGCATTAATCGTATCTGATACAGCTACGGCTTTTAAACCACCAAATACTGCATAAATCGAACCTATGATTCCTATGCTCCATACGGTAATCCATAATGCAACATTTTTTGAGACTCCTAATAGATTAGGAACATCAAACATAGTATTAATAGCCAATGCTCCAGAATATAAAACTATTGGAAGTAATATAACAGCATATCCGCTTAAGAATAATACAGAAGCAATGGTCTTTGTTGTTTTATCATATCGGTTTTCTAAAAACTGAGGAACTGTCGTTAATCCGCTTTTGAGATATCTGGGTAGCAAAAACATAGCGGTAATTACCATGGCTATTGCTGCCAGTGTCTCCCATGCCATTACGAGAATACCATCTTTGAAAGCTGCACCGTTTAATCCTACGATTTGCTCGGTAGATAGATTGGTTAATAATAAAGATCCTGCTATAACGACTCCGGTCAAACTTCTTCCTCCCAAAAAATACCCGTCAGAAGTAGAATCACTGGTTTTTCTACTTTTTATATACGATATTATAGCAACTAATAATGTGAATCCCAAAAATGTGATGAACTGCATAGCTTTTTATTTATTTGGTTGTATTATAAATGAATAGTTATATTTTTCTGGTTTTATGGTGTATTCTTCATGTACCAAACGCCCCCACGAAGTATCTCCTCCTACTCCCATTTGCTGGTAATCGATATTCCATTGAATATTTTCACCGATTTTAATATCTGCTCCATGTTTTTTGGTTACAGGAACTAATCCCGAGGCAGATTCGGCTCCATCTTTTTCACTATTAAAATCCAATTCTGTCATTGCGAATGGCCAGATACTACTGTTTAACCAGATTGAAGAAACACTACTACTGGCTTTTAGAGATAATTCATTTGAAGCAACTGTTATCCACCTAACATCTGTTTTGTTTCCAGTTTCCTGTGGTCTGGAATAGACATGAAATTGTGTGTCGACAGTTCCTTTATACATTCCTGTTTTAACTCCTGTTTTTCGATCCCAATAGCTTTCCTGTGGTCCTTTACCATACCATGATACTTTCTGAAATGTTTTTGGCAGAGTAAGGTACATTCCTAATCTTGGGATATTAGGTAACTCTTTTTGATTTGGAGTGAAACTAAAATCTACTTTCATTTCTCCATTGGCATTAATATGGTATGTTACCTCTACACTTGCTTCATTTTCGGGAAGTGTATAGGCTACTTTGTAAGAAACATCTGCATTCTTTTTTGCAGGGTTTTCAACAAGTTTTGCTTTATAATTATAAGTAGCATTTTGCCATATTTTGGCCCATTTATCCATCCCGTTACCAAGATCGTTATCAGTAGGAGGACGCCAAAAATTAGGTCGAATAGGATGATTTGTAATCACAGTTTTATTGTGTTTCCAGGAAATGATTTCACCAGTTTTTTTATCCAGTTTTAAATCTACTATTTGATTTTGGATGTCTACAGATTGATCGTTAGATATAATTTTTAAATCATTAGCAACTGAAGGAGCATTCGTAAACCCAACTCCTTTTTGAATAATAAACTGATCCCACGCAATTTCATGCCCTTTGGGAATTAATGAGTTTGCTCCTTTCTGAAGCAGACTTATTTCCAGAATATATTCTTTATTCTGATCAAGAGATTTTGGAAACTTTTCCAGTGTTATTGCTTTTTTCTCTCCTGGTAATACCAGTGCTGAAACCTCATTACCTTCTATTGTTTTAATACCACCTTCTACTATTTTCCATGAAATACTTTTATCAGCAAAATCCTCGAAGAAGTTTTTGTTTTCTATTTCTATAATCCCTTTTCCTTTGTAATAAAATTGTGCGGGTTCGTATACTTTTTTTACTTCGGATAAGTGAGGGTGTGGATTTCGATATGGATCTACTAATCCATTATTTAAAAAATTGCCATCTGTTGGCAGATCAGGATGATAATCGTGCCCGTATGCCAAATAAGGATTTCCGTCCTGATCTTTATATTCTAAACTTTGATCTACCCAATCCCAGATATATCCTCCCTGAAGGTTTGGGTATTTTTCTATGATATCCCAATAGTCCTGTAGATTACCAACAGAATTTCCCATGGCATGTGCATATTCGATCATGATCGATGGCTTGTCTGAATCAGATTGACCATGATGAATCAAATATTCTGGTTTAGGATACATAGGACAATATACATCGGTATACTCTTCTTTTTTGGCAGGTTCGTATTGCACAATACGATTATCATCATGTTCTTTTAGCCATTTGTATGTTGTTTTAAAAATTTCTCCTTCTCCTGCTTCATTTCCTAATGACCAAGAGTAGATAGAAGGATGGTTTCTGTCTCTGTAGAACATTCTTTGTGTTCGAGACATGTGGGCTGGCAACCAACTCATTTCATTACCAATTTGTGTTTTTTCATCGATAGCCAAAGGATGGCTTTCTATATTAGCTTCATCAATAACGTATAATCCATATATATCACATAGATCTAACCAGTATGGATCATTAGGATAATGGGCACTTCGTACTGCATTGATATTATTTTGTTTCATCAATTTGATATCCTTTTCCATAGATGTTTTAGAGACTACATGCCCTGTATAAGGGTCGGTTTCATGTCGATCTACACCACGTATATAGACTGCTTTGCCATTAATTAGAACCTGACTGTTTTTGATTTCTACCTTTTTAAATCCAATATGTCGATTAATGTATTGGTTATTGCTACTTTGATCGGGGTTTTCTAAAGTGATTGCCAAATTATATAGATTCGGAATTTCGGCAGACCACTTCTTAACATTTTCTAGTACTTTTTCTGTAGTAAAATCAATAGTTGATTGTGCAGGTATTTTTATTTTTTCTGAAGTAGTATAAACAGTATTTTTTTTGTCTAATATTGTAACAGATACGGTTCGGGTTACAGCTTCTTTTAGGCTATTGGTTACCAATATAGTTCCTTTAAAAACACCATTACTGTATGATTCGTTCAGATTAGTGTATGTATAATAATCAGAAATGAACACTTTGGGTTGTGTATATAGATAGACGTCTCTTTCTATTCCACTCATTCTAAGCATATCCTGACTTTCTACATAGCTTGCATCGCTCCATCTGAAGAGCTGTAGTGCGATCAGGTTTTCTCCTTCTGCAAGGTATTGGGTAATATTGAATTCTGCAGGGGTTTTGCTTCCTTGAGAATATCCTACATATTGCCCGTTTATATAGATGTACATGGCAGATTTGGCTCCTGCAAAATGAAGAATAACATCCTGAGACAGAAAGTTTTTATCCAAATGAATAAACTTTCTGTATGTTCCTACAGGGTTATAATCTTCGGGAGTTTTGGGCCACTTTGTTGTAAAGGGATATCGCTCATCGAGATAAATTGGTTTTCCATAACCTTGAACTTCCCAATTCGCCGGAACAGGAATTGTGCTCCAGTTTTCATCATTATAATCTTTATGTTGAAAAGTTGTTGGGCGTTGCCTGGGGTCTTTTACCCAGTTAAATTTCCAGTCTCCATTTAAGTTTAAAAAACGATTTGACTTTTCTTTTTGTTTTATCGATTCTGACTCAAAACCAAAAAAAGTAGCTCTGGGCAGTAGTTTGTTCTCTTCAAACACTTGGTGATTAAAATGATTTACTTGTTCTGAAACGGATTGCAGTGGTTGCTTTTTACAGCTATATACTACTAAACCAAATATTATGGCTACATATTTTAATTTCATTTGTTACTATATTTTTTAATACTTTTCATGTAGTCTTCTGCAAATATTTTATCGAGATAAAATATTAATTCTTCTGCGTTTTCTTTAGTAAAAATAATAGGGGGTTTAATTTTCAATACATTATAATCAGGGCCATCTGTACTCATTAAGATTCCATGATCTTTTATCCTGTTGGCCAAATAATCTGCATGATCTGTCAGGGGGTTCATGTTGTCATCTACCAGCTCAAAACCCAGAAACAATCCTTGCCCGCGAACATCTCCTATTATTGGATATTTTATAGCTAATTTCTTTAGTTCTTCTTTTAAAAATTCTCCGATCTTTAGGGCATGTTGTTGTAAATTTTGATGTTTTACGGTTTTAATAACTGCGGCTCCTATAGCCGAAGAAACGGGATTTCCTCCAAATGTATTGAAATACTCCATTCCGTTGGCAAACTTATCTGCTACTTCTTGTGTACAGGCTACTGCTGCAAGGGGATGCCCATTGCCCAAAGGTTTACCTATTGTAACAATATCAGGGATTACATCGTATAGCTGAAATCCCCAGAAAGTTTTTCCAACTCTACCACATCCTACCTGTACTTCATCAGATATACATAATCCTCCTGCTGCACGGGTATATTCGTATGCTTTAGGTAAAAAACCGTCTGGTAATTCTATCTGGCCACCACAACTTATAATAGGTTCTATAATAAAAGCACCGACTTTTCTTCCTTTTTGATGCACTGTTTCAATACATTTCTGAACTTCGAGGGCATACTGTTCTCCTGTATTTTCTCCTCTGTATTTTCCTCTATATGCATCGGGCAAAGGAAATATATGGGTGTGTTCTGGTGCTCCCTTTCCTCCATTGCCATCAAACTTGTATGAACTAATATCGATACACATATTGGTATTTCCGTGGTAACCCACCTCTGATGCTATGATATCCCGTTGGCCGGTTGCGGCTTTAACCATTCTAATGGCTAATTCATTAGCTTCACTTCCTGAGTTTACAAAGTGTAATACATTCAATTCTGGGGGTAAAGTTTCTATCAGTTCTTTTGTTAATTGATTTATATTGTCATGCAGGTAACGAGAGTTTGTATTAATCAAAGCTATTTGTTCTTGCCCGGCTTTAACAACGGCATAATTTTCGTGCCCTACATGAGCTACATTATTTACTGTGTCTAAATATTTGTTGCCATATTGATCGATTAGGTATTGGCCTGCTCCGCGTACCATTTTGATAGGTGTCTTATATTGTAGACTCAGACTTTTGCCCAGATGTTTTTTTCTGTAGGTAATCAATTCTTCATTCGTAGTGTTTTCATGAGGTTTCAGGTTTTCTAATTTAAACAAAAGGTTGGGGTCAGGGCATAACCCTTTCCATACATCTATTTGATGATAGCAGGCTACACCAGAAAAATCTATGATATGGTTTAACATAGAGTGCATGATCTGAAAATGCAGATGCGGAGCCCAATTTCCATTTTGGGTCTGATCCCCCAGATATCCGATACACTCTCCCTTTTTTATATTGTCTCCAGGTTGTTTTTGTGCAATACTATCAGTGGTTAAATGGCCGTATAGTGTGTAGAATTCTATAGATTCTTCCTGATGCTTAAGTATGATTAACCCCCCATAATCTTTATCTTTGGGGTGGTTAAAGGTTGTTACCACTTCTCCGTCTAGCAAAGCATGAACTGGTGTGTTTGCAGGTAGCCAAAAATCGACTCCAAGATGGATTGTTCTACTTTCTCTTCCGCTATTTCCTGTTCTTTCATAGGTGTTTGAGGTGTATAAAGCTCTAGGTTCCAGGTATCCTCCTGCAATAATCTTGTCTGGATTTTCTTTTTGAAGACGATCTATTTTAAATTGAAATAATTCTAAGTCATTAAATTCCTGTTGATGCCCGACCCATTTACTTGATACGCTCAAGTCTAATAGGTGTATATCATTTTTTTGAATTGAAGGGAATAATTCTGATAATGAACAGGTATTATTTTCTACCCAGGCTTT
>CAKMZM010000044.1:9466-20488 GCA_929200365.1 uncultured Flavobacteriaceae bacterium
GAATTGAAGGGAATAATTCTGATAATGAACAGGTATTATTTTCTACCCAGGCTTTAAATGCTTTTTCATTGGGGTGTGCAGGATATCCACAGACATTCCTGAAACTATAGTGAGCATAATCTTCGCTAATATTTCTCCATTTTTTTAAGACCTCCCAAGCGGGTTTTTCACTGATTAGCAGATATTTATTATCGGGCTCCTTAATTTTGTTCATTGCAGATCTGGTTACTGTAATTATCAAACGCATGGCAATAGCCTGATACAAGTGTTGTAATTCTTCTTCTTTTAAAGGAAACGTCGAATGGTAACCTTTTACCAGAGATAAAGCAGCTTCTAATGGATCATTATGATTCATTATTGCATAGGCACAAGCAATGGCTACATCATTTATGATTTGTGTATATATGGCATCTCCATAATCTATTGCTGCTTTAACTTTAGGATGAATTAAATCTTCTGAAACGATAACGTTATTGTCATTAGCATCGTTATGAACTACTGCTTTTCTAAGTGTAGAATAAGTATCCTGAACGGCGTCAAATTTATTTTGAAAAAAAGAAATACAATCTTTTTCTTCTCCTTCAAAGAGATGCAAGTGGTTTTTGGTCCACAAAGACTGAGCGACATCCCATACAAATTCACGATGAGCCTCTGGATGATCAAATCCTTGCAAAGCGCCTGTTAATAGTCCGCACTGTTTACCTAAACTGTATCGCAGGGGGTCTAACTGCGGATTTACATTACTCCATACTCTGCCGTTTACCCAGGATAACAGACGAACTTTACGTTTGTTTCCATGTTCATCTGTAATTTCAGAGATTACATTTCCATGAATATCTTTTATTACTTTTGGGGCAATTAGATCTTTTTTATGATTGGCAATATGTTGTAACAGCTGTTGCTGAAAATCAAGATAATTGTCATCTTCATCTGGGCGTGAAATTTTGAGGATATACCCTTCTTCATTTTTGATTTTAATTCTAAAATTGAAATCAATTTCTCCTGGGAGTGATGAAGCTTCTCCTTCAAGATTATACAAGTGTTGTAATATTTGCTCAGCTTGATTTGCTGTTATCTGTAATATTGCATATTCCATTACTTACTCTTTTATTAATAGCATTATAATGTGTGCTGCACTCCAGCTAAAATTTTGTGCATGTAATCCCTGCCCCGTAATAGGGTGATAATTTTCCCGAATTGCTTTTCCTTTTTCCAGCAATCCTTCTGCTCCATCCAGAATTTGTATAGTAGCCTGATCAGCTTCTTTATTAAATCCATAATTGCGCAATCCTTTTACTCCAAAATAGGCTTGATCAAGCCAGTTAGGACCTCTCCAGTACCCTTTTAAAGGATCAAATTTTGGATGATCGGCAGACATGGTCTGAAAAGGGATTTTGGTATAAAACTTCTGAGGATTCATCATTTTGTTTTTCACAGTTTCTGCTTGCTCTTGTGTTGCTACATTAACCCATAATGCAGTCCAACCTTCGCTTCCTTCTCCTTTTATAAATGTTGTTCCATCTAGATTGGTATCATAAAACCACCCATCTACAGTATCATAAAATTGTTCTTGAATTCTTTTTTTCAGTAGTTCTGCTTCTGTCAGATATTGTTTTGCATCTTCTTCTTTTTGAATAGCTTTTGCCAATTTTTCTAAATATATTTTTTCTGCATAGAGATATGCATTGAGATCTACACTTTCCTGATCAAGAGAATATGCTCCTTCTTGGTTTTTAAGGATTTTAGAATTATCAAAACGAATGGCATTATCCATCCCGCTTTCCCATTTGGCAGCAACAAGACTCCCATCGGTAGAACCATACTCGCATAGTCCGTCCTGATCATGATCTCGTTTTTGATACCACCAATAATGATATTTTTTGAGTTTGGGGTACAATTCTTTTACAAAATCAGAATCTTTATCTTTTTCATAAATTTTAGCTACTGCCCATGCCGACAATGGTGGTTTTGTATCTCGATAATTGTGATCTTCAATACTGGTGTCTCTATATACGCAATCTGCTACAAATCCATCTTCGTTTTGAAATTCGAACATTAAACGCATTTGTTTTTTTGCCAATTCTGTATCATAATAAGATAATCCAACAGCATGTTTCCATGAGTCCCATGACCAAAACCCATTAAACCACTTGTAGTGATAACTGGGGAATAATCCTTCGTGCTTTATTTCTCCAGCAGGAATGCGCCAATTGTTTTGTAAAGTAAGATGTGCTTTGGCTAATACTTCGGCATATTTATTATCCTGGAACTGTAGTTTTCTGGCTTCGATTAAAGATTCTAGTTGATCTTCTTTTTCAGCGTTTCGTCTACTTAAAATAGTATCAAAACTAATAGCTGCAATAGTTTTTTGTTCATCTTCCCAAGAATATTCAGGAAAAATAAAAGTTTGAGAAATCACAATCTCTTTGCTTGTTTTTGGTTTTAAATATAGTTGTTGATTTATAGTGGAATAAGAGCTATCGGTGCTTGTGATTTTTGTTTCATCTGGAAATACAATATGCCCAATAGCATTAGATTTCGAAGAATGTACCGTAATTTTATTTTCTGATGATTCTAAGCTTAGCGTCTTTGTTAAAAGCTGTTGGTTTTCCCAATTATATATCAACTTAATTGCTTTATCACTTTTATTAGTAAGCGTAGAATTTATCAAAGCTGAATGCCCAGAAGCAAATACCAATTTTTGTTTTAGCTCTAAGTCTTTGTTTGCAAAAGTTTGTTCTAAATGACTATTATATGCAGTTGTTTTATGCTCACTCCAGATAACATCTCTAATGTTGAGTTCTGAGAACATCACACTACTCCATATTCCATTTTGCTGAGTCATTAAGAAAGGACCAGAAAACCCAGAGGAAGCATTAATAGAATCAGGGAAACTATATGCAAACCATGCTCCTTGATCTGAAAACATCAATCCTGATTTATCCATAGAATCTTTTGGAGTAACTCTATAGTTGAGGATGTTTTTACTATAAGAGAGAGAGATTTTTTTCGTATTAACTGGTTTTACATTTGTATGTTTTTTACAGCTAAAACATGATATGAGAACCAAAATCATTATAAATAGAGCAGTTTTATTCATCATTTTGAAGTTTAATTTTCCAATTTATCTTGTAGGTTTCTTTTGGATTTAAAGTGCGTAATCCAAGTTTATTATTAAAACTATTAGATGGTCCTGTTTTGGGCTCGATTGCTATTATATTTCTTTTATCTGGTGTAAATACTTGCAGGTAGTTTTCTTCTGATGAAGATTCGATTACCAGAGAATAATTTGGAGTATTAAATTTTACCCAATTCTTGTTAAGAATATAACAATCATCAAATAATCTATTTTTAATTTGGATGGGCTCTTTTATAATAATATCCTTAATTTCTATCGGAATCATATTTTTATCAAATATTATTTTTTTATCACTTTCCATACTAATAGAACTTTTATACAAGTCACTACTTAAAAAATAAGGATGCCAACCAATAGTATAAGGAAACGCAACTTTATCGTTGTTAACAACCTCAACAGAAAGCTCTATAGTATTTGCAGATAAAGTATAGGTTAAAAATATAGCATATTTAAAAGGAAATCCTTTTACTCCTTCAGTTTCTTCATAGCCTATAGTTACAGTAGCTTGATTTGTGGTTATTTTTTCCTTTTTATACTCAAATTTTTTATTATAAATCAACCCATGCAATGCATTGTTTTCTTCCTTTAAATTTAGGTCTAAAGCATACTTTTTGTCTTTAAAAGTATATTTACCATCTTTTACTCTATTGGCAAAAGGAAATAAAACAGCAGAGGCATATGTTGTATTATAATCTAACAATTTAAACCCTGCAATTATAGTTGTACCATGAATAGATAGCTTTTGTAAACTCCCTCCAGAATCTAAATCTATGATTGCACTTGAATTTTGATTTAATTCTTTAAGCTCTATCAAATGCTTACTTTGAGTTTCCTTTTTTATGTGATTTATTTGATACAATGGTTAAAGAGAATTTCTTAAAATTAAATTATTTGTGTTTTCAATTTTAATCTGTTCTTTATTCATGACCATTTTAGCCAGACGTTCTCCCATCAGATTAAAATCAGTAGAAATGGTTGTTATACCTCCTTCTACAATTTCCTTAAGTAATGTGTCATTATAGGATATAATACCTATATCTTTTGCTAGAATAAAATCGATTTCTTTTATTTTTTTAATAATATGAATAAGATTTCTATCATCTGGAATTATATATACTTCTCCTTTGATTAGCGTTCTTCCTTCTAAAGAATCGATCACTTCATTATCAAACTTATATGTATTGCAAAACATCTTAAAACCATCAAGCATTCCTATTGGTTGTTTCTGTTCTTGAAATACCAAAACTAATTTTTGGTATTTTTTTAGAAGATGAAGTCCTTTAACCAAACTAGTTAAAATATCTTTTTTAAAATTTTGATGAATAGTAGGATATTGAGAAAGCTCAGCACGTGTCTGATCCAATATATATACTCTATCCTGAGGTAATTTATCTATAATAGCTGGTATGCCGTTTAGATTGGCTGGCATGATAATGTAATAATTATAGTTCCCAATATTGTCATAAATTAGTTTGCTAAACACATCATAATTAAAATGGTGAAAATAAATATCTACTTCGACATTGGTGTTCAGGCTTTTTAAAAAAGAATTATATAAATCTTCTTTAAAAGCATTTAATTCATCAAATAATAGAAAAATCTTTTGTGCAATTTCAATATTTTCACTTTTTACATAATATCCTTTACCAGGAACAGAATTCACAATTCCTCTAACTTTTAAATCATTATAGGCTAGTAATACAGTATCTCTTGAAAGAGAAAAACGAAGTTTGACACTATTAATCGATGGTAATTTGTCTCCACGTTTATACTCTCCAGATAAAATGGCATTTTCAATTGATGAGATTATCTGCTTGTATTTAGGTACACCTATATTATCTACTATACTAATAGTATTCATAACACAAATATATTATATTTTTCTTTAAAAAAAACTAGTAGGTACTAGTTGGTTTCATAGAAGTTAAAACTCTATATTGCGCTATTATTCTAATCCTAAACTCTTGTCGAAATAAGAAACTTATCACCAAAAAAACAATGTAAATATGGAAGCAAAAAACAAGAAAAAACAATGCTATTCATTCTTTTTAACACTGCTTGTACTTGCCTTATTTGGGTTCACTACCACCACTTATGGGCAAAATATAGTAATCACAGGTACTGTTTCAGAAAATGCTATTAGCTCTCCTTTACCAGGAGTTACAATTACGATAAAAGGAAATCAAATTCAAGGAACTCAAACCGATTTTGATGGTAATTATTCTATTGAAGTTCCAAACTCTCAAACAACATTAGTATATCGATATTTAGGATTTGTAACTAAAGAAGTTCTAGTTGGTAATCAAACGACAATCAATATCAATCTTGAAGAAGATACAGAGAGTCTGGGAGAGATCATTTTAGTAGGTTATGGAACACAAAAAAGAAGTGATGTTACCGCAGCTATTAGTTCAATTAAAAGTGACGATCTAAACGATGTTGTAACCACAAGCTTGACAGACGCGATGCAAGGTCGGGTTGCTGGAGTTACCGTAACATCTTCTTCGGGAAGCCCAGGAAGCACTGCAGATATCACGATTAGAGGTCTTGGGTCTTTTGGAAATAATCAACCGTTATATATCATAGATGGTGTGCAAGCTGACCCCTATTTTATTGACAACAACAATATTGAATCTATAGAGGTTTTAAAAGATGCTGCTGCTGCTGCTATTTATGGGACAAGAGCTGCAAATGGAGTAGTGTTAATAACATCAAAAAAAGGAAAATCTGGAAAACCTAAAGTGGAAATAGGACATTCTTTAAGTATCAATACAATAAGAAACAAAATGAAGTTGCTTGATGCAGATGGTTATATTAATGTTCATAGGCAAATGTATGAAAATGCTGGAGAAGCATTGCCTCAGTATCTACAAAATACTGCGACACACGCCAATACCAACTGGGTCGATCAGACTCATAGAGATGGGCAATTAATTTTATTTAATGCAAGAGTAAGCGGAAGTTCAGAATATGTAAACTATAATATAAGTGGTAATTTAGCTGATGAAACTGGGGTATTAATAGGATCTGAGTTTTCTAAAAAAGGTATTAACCTTAACCTTGGAACTAAAAACACAGGGAAATTCAAAATTGATGCAGCTGTAAACTACAGTGAGACTCATAATGAAGATTATGGGTTTTCATCAGAGGATTTAGATGTGAGAACTCCTTACAAGTTTTCACTAAGAGATACCTATTTTATATCTCCTTTGATCCCTGTTTTTGATCCCTCTAAGCCATCGGGATATGGTTCTAGAGATGGAGATATGCCAGATCATAGAAACCCTGTAGGCGAGAATCATTTTCTTAATGGTTATACCAAATTGAAATATTTTTTAGGTAATGTAAATCTTAATTATGAAATTATTGATGGGTTACAAGTTAATGCAAGTTATGCAGTATCAAATTTAGCTAAAAATTCTCATGATTTTCATAAACCATTTAAAGTAAGAGATGTTGATGATAATGATCAGAATCAGTTTGCCTTCGTTTCAGAATATCATACAGAATTAAGACGAATCAATCAGACCTACACTTTAAACTATCAATTTAGTTTAGGTAAACATGATTTTAATCTCTTAGGAGGATATCAGAGAATTAATGAGCCATTTAAAGAAACTTATGTACAAGGAGAAGGTTATAAACTCGATGATGACGGAAATAAAATACCTGCAATTATAATAGACTCAGATTTTAGTACCCTAGATGCTCTTAAAGATGGTACTTTTTCAGGAAGTGGGACTAATGAAGAGTATAGTTTAGTTTCACAATTTGGGAGACTTAATTATGGATTTAATGATAAGTATTTGGTGCAAGCTACTATTCGTAGAGATGGTAGTTCAAAATTTGGTAAAAACAATAGATATGGTGTTTTTCCATCTTTTGCCCTTGGTTGGAAAATAACCGATGAAAGCTTTATGGAAAATCAGAATGTTTTTGATTTTCTGAAATTACGATATAGCTGGGGACAGGCAGGTAATGACCTTACTATAGATAATTATACAGATGTAGTTCATATTACTCAGGGCAAGGATCAAGATAATGGTGGTTATGTGTTTGGGAATCCACAAAACTCCCAATTAGGAGGTATTGCTATAGGTCTGCTTAATAATGATTTACAATGGGAGACTAACACATCCTCTAATTTTGGAATAGATTTTGCCTCTTTATCATATAGGTTAAAAGGAGCTATAAATTATTATCAAACTACTACAAAAGATTTATTAATAACAAAAGAATTACCTGGTAGTGTTGGAGCTGATGATCCTATTATTAATGTAGGGGAATTTGAAAATAGCGGATTTGAATTTGAATTAGGATATACTAATAGAGATCATGAATTTAAGTATGCTATTTTTGGAACATTTACTACAATTAACAGCGAAGTTACAAAGTTGGCTCGTGAAGATCAGGTATTACGTGGTATTGGTCTATTGTTTGGTTCAGATCATTTTGTAAATCAAACAAGAATTGGCTACGAGCCAGGAGCCTTTTTCTTACCAGTAGCTGATGGTATTTTTCAAAATCAAGCCGAAATAGATGCTCATGGTGCACAAACAGCAAATGCTTCGCCAGGAGATATACGTTTTGTAGATCAAAATAATGATGGTGTAATTAATGAAGAAGACGAGGTTTATGCAGGAACTGCAATACCTAAATATGAATATAGTTTAAACTTTTCTGCAGAGTATAGAGGATTTGATCTTAATCTCTTTTTCCAGGGTGTTGGTGGAAATAAAATTTATAATGCAAATGATTTCAGGTTATTAAGTATGGATACTGGAAGAAACTATAGAGTAGAGGCATTAAATTCCTGGACTCCAAGCAATACAGATACAGATATTCCCAGAGCAGTATTAGGAGATCCAAATCAGAACAACAGAGCTTCTACACGATTCTTAGAAAACGGAGGTTATTTAAGAGTTAAAACAATACAATTAGGGTATTCCATACCTTCACAAATACTGGATAAGATTAAAATGGATAAGCTAAGACTATATATTACGGGACAAAACTTATTTACCTTTACAAACTATGATGGTTTAGATCCAGAAGTAGGAGGTAGTATTATAGATAGTGAAATTCTTTCCAGAGGTATAGATAGAAACTTGTATCCAAAATACAAATCAATGATTCTAGGAGTACAACTAGGATTTTAATATATAAATTAAAAAATTTAAAAGATATGAAAGATTTATATAACATATTTATAGTTTCTTTATTATTAGTAACGATACTATCCTGTAAAAATGACGAGTTTATAGAACAAACATCACCTGATCAGTTACCTTCTGAAAATTACTGGAGGAATGCAGAAGATGCCTTTTCTGGCTTAACTGCTGTATACGCTCAATTAGAAGCTAGAAGTGATTTTTGGGGGGGCTGGCAGGAAGGAAGACCTGTAGTCGAGTATTACAGATCTGATTATGCACTACCAGGGCCAGATGCCACAAACTATCCACATTGGATGCAAATATTCAATTTTAACTATACCAACGGGCATACATTTCTTAATACACTATGGGATACAAATTATAAAGGGTTGTTTTATGCAAATCAAGTACTCAACAATGTTGGTAAAATGACACCCGAACAAATATCAGAAGCAGAAAAAAATCAAATATTTGGAGAAGTCTCTTTTTTAAGGGGGTATTATCATTTTAAATTGCTTTCACTTTTTGAACAAATTATAGTTAGAGATGAACTGGTTACACTTGAAGACCTTGATAAAGCTTTATCCTCTAGACCAGAAACATGGGATATAATTATCGAAGACTTTAAAAAAGCTGCTACTTTATTGGGTAGCACAAGCGATTCAAACGATTTGGGAAGAGCTACCAAAGGAGCTGCATTATCTTATCTGGGAAAAGCTTATTTACATAAAGCTGGTGACCCAACATCTGCTGCAACCGATGATTATACTAATGCTGTTACTGCATTCAAAGAGGTTGTAGATAGTGCAGTATATAGCCTGGAACCCGATTTTTTAAGCATTTTTAATGGGGAGAATGAAAATAATCAAGAATCCATTTTTGAATTACAGTTTAAAAGTGGAGATGCTACTTCATGGAATGCAACCAGATTACATGCCTTTATAGGAGATTGGTCTATAGAGGGCTGGGGAGGAATAGAAGCTTCTACAGCACTTGTAGACGAAATGAAAAGTGAAGGAATGATAGCTGCCGATGGTTTGTATGATCATAGATTGTATGGGTCTGTGTATTTTAGAGATCCATATTTTAATGATATCAGTACCAACGAAATGCAGGGCAGTACATGGGATGTATTAATGAATGATCAATACAATGATACGTATGATAATCATGCCTATTTTAGAAAATGGTTGCCGAATTATGTTAGAGATAATAAATTTATAGGTCTCAATGTTGTATTGATGCGTTATGCAGATGTATTATTAATGTATGCAGAAGCTTTAAATGAAACTGGCGATACCTCTCAAGCAATTGATATTATAGATAATATAAGAGATATTCATGGTAATATGCCAGCAATAACGGCTACTACACAAGCAGATGTAAAAACGCAAATTATTCACGAAAGAACTATGGAATTAACCCTTGAGTCAACTCGATTTTTTGATCTGAGAAGGTGGGGGATGCTAGATCAAGCAATGCAAGCTGCTGGCAGAACAGGGTTTAGTGCTAGTAGTCACTCATATTTTCCTGTACCATTATCCGAAATAAATTCTAATTCTTTAATAGATTAGTTTTAACCTATAAAACTCCCCCTCTACACTTTGCTTAGAGGGGGTTTAAAAAAATCTTGAAATCAAACAAAATAAAAGTTTCCTCTTCAGGATCGATAATCTACTTCTCTACAAATGTGCCATTTATAAAAATAAAATCAGCAAAAGCGCATACATTTACTTCTGTCTTTATTAAAAGTAAAGAGCTTTCAAAATAGGCATACTCTTCTCGATTAATGATATACATATTGACGATTGTGATAGATTATACCAAATCAACGATAAAACACAATAAATATACTTTCTTCTCTTACTTCATTGTAAAAAACTTCCGTAGCTAATACTATGCAAGAGTTTTACAGCTTCATAAGAAAAGAAAGCAACTGCTCCTATTAACCTGAGTTTCTATGTTAAAAACCAAGGGATTTTCTCTAAAAATTTTATCGCTTTGTGTTGATAGTAGTTTTTAACTTATCCAAGTCGAAATGAGATTTCATACCAATTGTCATTTATTTTTTCTCCAACGATCCAAAACTCACCCCAATCATCATGATTCCATACTGGTTTATTGCCGTTTTTAGAATAAACAATTCCAAACTCACCAGCATGTCCATTATCAACCGTTTCTATAAAAATGACCAGATTATCATTTGTTTTAAACACCCAAATATCTCCTTGGCCCTTACCTCTGTCCGAAAAATGATCTTCAGAGAGTTCCCTAATTGTTGTTAAATCACTGAAATTATTAATCTTATATTTCTTTAATTGCCCTACTGGGTTGTTGAATTTCTCAACTTCTTCAACAATTTGCTCGTATTTTGAAGAAGTTCTTGTACACGAAATGCTAAGAAGTACTATAAAAATAAAAAATCCTAATCTCATAAACTTCGATTTTAATCTCGACTAACGTCAAATTTTTTTATTGAAAATCAAGATGTTGATAAATCGAGATCTTCTGGTTTTATGTCAAATTTATTAATTTGTTTTTTAATTCTTTTGACGAGCCCCATTTTTCTTTTTTGATCTAAGAACAAATATTGTATTGGTGGTTTATAGGCTTGTTTTTTTGTGACCATATTCCATAATGACAGCTAATTTTCTTGCTGTTGCACTTACTGCTACTTAGTGCCTGCGGTAATCCTTATGAATGCTTGTTATTATTTGCTTTCCAATGATT
>CAKMZM010000045.1:0-12914 GCA_929200365.1 uncultured Flavobacteriaceae bacterium
CTATTTTCTTAATAGGCTTGGAGCTTTACCGTATTGCTTTTTAAATGCAGCTGTAAAGTGTTGAGGATTTTTATATCCAATAATATCTGATATTTCGCTGATTGATAAATTAGGATTTAACAACAAGTTTTTGGCTTTCTCCATCTTAATATCACGTATATATCCAAAAACTGTGGTCCCAAAAACGTTTTTAAATTCTTTTTTTAGTGTGCATTCATTAGTACTAACCATTTTGGCTAAATCAGGAAGGCTTACAGGGTTATTTAATTTTCCAATTACTATATCTCTAGCCAAATGCATTTTGTCAATGATATTTTTAGAAGCCTCAGCATTTGCAAAACAGAATTCGCATTCCTGCAACTGATTTAATTGTAAAAGCAGTAATTCCATCACCTTAGATTCTAGGAATAACTTACGAAATTCATTTTTCAGAGGACAGTTAATTATACTATTTATTAAGGTGAACATGTCCGAGGTTATTGGATGATTGTGTAGACTTATAACCCCTGATTCCTTATTTTGAATTAATTTTTTAAAAACATCAAATTGCCCAGAAGTTGGTAGGTACTGCTCAAAAAATGCAGTTTTGAGATTAATCTCGAAGAAGAACATTTCCTTAGAATTCCATTCGACTTTACCGCGAAAATCATTTCCGTAAAAAATGTTATGTGAATTTGGTCCAATTGAAAAATTGTTATGAAAGGTATCTATTGAGGTGGATGAGTTGCCCATTATGGAAAAATGCATCTCAACAGTTTCCTCTTCGAACTCAAAAGAAATAGTTGTCTTTTCTGAAAAACTGCCTTTTCCGTAACTGATTTTAAAATTATCAAGAACGATTTCTTTATACCAACCGCTAAATTTTTTGTAATCGAATGTAAATTTAAATTCACCTGTTCCTGCACGATCATAATGATGTTGTATGCTTCCAGATTCATAGATAATTCCCTCTAAATCTTTCAAATACAGTTTCATTTTTGCCGTTATTCCGTTTTCCGTATATAATTTTCCGCCACGCGTAGGTTTGTTCTAAACTTCCATTTTACTTTTACCTTTTCAAATATATTATTTAAAATTGTTCTAATAAATAAAAATGCAAAAAAAAAATCTCCCTTCTCTCATTTTCTTATTATTTACTATTATATCTCAAGCACAGTTTTCCATAAAAGGAACGGTAACTGAAGAAAACGGAACTCCTATTATAGGGGCGCATATACGTTTTTTAGGAACCCCAAAGGGAGCTTTAACCGATGCTAGCGGTAACTATAAGATCTCCAATGTTGCTTCGAAGACCTATTTTGTTGAAGTAAGCTATCTTGGTTATTTAACCATAACAAAGCAAATAACTCTTTCTGAAAGTCAGGAATTTTCTCTTAATTTTGTGATGGTCGAATCATCGAGCAAGTTGGACAAAGTATTGATCTCAGCAGCCAATAGGCGATTGCAGAACATTCAAAAAGCAGAGGCCTCAATATCAGCTATAGGTTCAAAAGAAATAGGACAACTTCAAATAAAGGAATTTAATGAATTGAGTAGTATTGCCCCAAATTTTAATACATATGATGATGGAGGTCCTGGAATCTATACTATTGTTGCGAGCAGAGGAATCTCTACCATCGATATAAACCCTACTATGGGTGTTTATGTAGATGACGTACCTTATTTCTCAACTTTTGCTTATCCTTTGGCTATGGCCGATATTGACCAAATTGAAGTTTTAAGAGGTCCTCAAGGCACCCTTTATGGTCGAAATGCTTTAGCTGGTGTTCTAAAAGTCACTACAAAAAGACCAACAAATGAGTTATCTGGATTTGCAAAAGTTGGATTTGGAAATCTGGATTCGAAAGAACTTGCCTTTGGACTTAATACCCCTGTTGTTAAAAATAAATTGTTTTTTAGAGCCAATACCAGAGTAACCGATCGCAATGGATTTGTATTCAACGAATTTAACGGTAAAAACTTACAGAACCGAAAGGCGTTGAATGCAAATTTCAGATTTAAATATTTTGCTAGCGATAATTTATCCATGGGGTTTCGTTATAATCTGCAAAGAAGAGAATCCGATGCCTACTCATTTGTTCTGGAAACACCCGATATTTCTTTACAGGATATTTTACGAGAAGACCTCTATCGTGTGAATTTTGATTTAGATGTATTTCAAAAAGTGCTTACACAAGATGTGGCATTCAACCTTAAATATGACTTTAACAGATTTACTCTTAATGCCATTACGTCTTACCAAATTACTCAACAAGAAGCACTAGATGAATTCGATTATACAACTTTTGATGTTCAATCTGCTGGGAGGTTAAGTCATTATCAAAATTTTTCTCAGGAAGTACGATTAAATTCATCTGGTGATACAGACTTGCATTGGACGGCAGGCGTTTTTCTATATAAAAATAAAGAAGAGCGTGATGATGTGCGATTCTTTGGTGTCGATACAGGATTAGTTCAACCTGATTTCGCCACTTTGGCACCTTTTCAACAGATAGAGGATTTGGTGACAAACAGAAAAGGAGTATCCATTTTTGGACAAGCTACTTATGATATTTCGGAAAAGTTATCGTTGACTGCTGGTTTGCGTGCCGACTATGAAGATGTTAAAGCCAGTGTAGTAAGAAGTTATACCACGCTGGAAATTTCAGGTAACAGTTTTGCAGACGAAGCTAATTATAATGCCATATCTCCTAAAGTTGCGTTAGGATACGATATAAACGATGATGTATTCTTATTTGCCAACTTTTCCAAAGGATTTAGACCTGGCGGGATTAATACTTTTGTCTTTAATCCAGAAGACGCTCCTGTTGAACCTGAAAATTCTTTGAACTATGAGGTGGGAGTAAAGACCAATCTTTTTAACGATAAGCTAAAACTAAATTTAATAGGGTTCTATATTAATTACAAAGACCAACAAGTTTTTACAGTATTGGATTTAGCGAATTTTGTCATCGGTAATGATAATATAGGGGAATCTAGGAGTTACGGATTGGAGTTAGAAAGTAAATGGATTGCCACTCGCGGATTAGATTTCACTCTGAATTTGGGCTATTTAGATACCAAAATTAAGAAATACAACCCTATCGATTTTAATACGGGTACTGTATTGGACTATTCAGGAAATGATTTGCCTCTGGCTGCAGAATTCAACGGTAACTTCAACATGAATTATAAATTCCCGTTTACCGAGAAATTCAATTTGGAAACCAGTATAGATTATAACTACCAGTCTGAATTTTTCTTTTCAGTAGATAACGATATCTTTCAGGATGCTTATGGTTTGTTAAACGGAAGGATAGGTGTAACCACCAAAAATTTGCATCTTTTCGTTTGGGGTAAGAATATTACAGATGAAGCTTATTATAGTTATGGTTATGGTGTTGGCGATTTTAACGCGGCTTCTTTTGGACTTCCACAAACTTATGGTGTTACATTGACAGCCAAATTTTAAAATGATGATGACGGTTGTTATTTATATCATTCGCTTTTTACTGGCTTTCATTTTTATCTATGCTGGTATAGAAAAATTGTTCATGCCTTATGACCTTTCAGTCTTTAGAGCAGATGTTGCTGAAGCAGACTCTACCTTTTTCATCTATTATGATTTGTTGCGGGGTTCGGGCTATCTCTACTTTGTTGGTTTTTTTCAACTACTTTGTGGTCTTTTGCTTGTTTTTAAACGCCCCAATCTTTTTGGAGCTATTATGTTGATAACCTTAATATTATGTTTATTGATGACCCATATATGCTTTTCAAAATATATAAAGTTTATCATTTTTGATGCGATAGTTTTGTCTTTGAATATACTTGTATTATTCAGTATACACAAGAACTGGAAGCCACTTATATTAAAAACACACAATACAATATTATGAAGCTACAAATATATAATTTGTCTAAAACATATTCCAATGGCGTACAAGCGTTAAAAAATGTTTCACTAACTATTGAAAAGGGAATGTTTGGTTTGTTGGGGCAAAACGGAGCTGGTAAATCTACTTTGATGCGTACCATAGCTACCTTACAGGATCCTGATACCGGGGATATTGAATTTAATGGCATCAATGTTCTGAAAAAACCAGAAGACCTTAGAAAAACATTGGGATATTTGCCTCAGGAATTTGGTGTATATCCCAATGTTACAGCTGAAGAGTTATTGCATCATATTGCTGATATGAAAGGCATTGTACACAAAGGAGAACGAAAAGATAGTGTAGAAGCGCTATTGCAAAAAGTAAATCTTTACGATGTCAGGAAGAAGAAACTTGATGGTTATTCAGGCGGTATGAAGCAACGATTTGGTATCGCTCAAGCTTTGTTGGGTAATCCACAGCTTATCATTGTTGATGAACCTACTGCAGGTTTAGATCCCATGGAGCGCAATCGTTTTTATAATCTTCTTTCTGAACTGGGTGAAAATTCAGTTGTGATTCTTTCAACACATATCGTGGAAGATGTTAGTACGCTTTGCACAGATATGGCCATTATCGGCAATGGAAAGGTAATGCTTACAGGTAAACCTAACGAAATTGAAGAAGCCATACGAGGGAAGTTGTATGAAGTTCCCATCAGGAAGGAGGAACTCCATGAATATCAAGAAAAGTACAAAGTGATATCACAACGTTTCTTTGCTGGTAGATTGATGATTACAGTAATGGCAGACGAGTTGCCTTCAGGAGAATTTGATGTTAAAGTTCCTTCTCTGGAAGATGCCTATTTTAAAATTTTAAGCGAAAATTAAGATGAAAACAGTACTCTCTATCATAAAAAATGAGCTCAAACAACGTTTGTTTAACTGGGTCACGCTAATTTTCTTTTTAATGCTTGTTTTTCAAGGTATTTGGTATACTAAGGGGACTTTCGATTACTTTTCGAACGATGGGGTACTAATGAATGCTCCCAGTATTTTTTACCGCAACTATGCAGGTATGGGTATGTTGATGATTATCATTATAGCTATAGCAACAGGAGGTATTCTCTATAAAGAAATTCAGTATAAATCTGCCCAATGGGCTTATGTGTTGCCTATAAAGGATAAACATTTTTTTTTGGGTAGATTTTTTGCGGCTTATCTGTATTTAATCATTATCAGTACGGGTATGATTGTCGGTCATTTGTTAGTTCCCTATTCAGGTATCGGCGAAGCAAACCGATTTGGGCCAGTTGTATGGGGGCAGTTGTTACACGGATGGCTTTTGTTTACCATCCCTAATTTGTTTTTTTATGTGTCGATCGTTTTTTTTGCTATCGTATATACAAGACGAATAGCCACAAGTTATTTGGCAGTTTTTGTGGTAGTTATAATATTTTTGATATCACAAACTTCCTTTGAGTCAGGAGGAGGTGATAATCTTCTTGCTTACATATTAGCCGATTCTGGTGGTTATGTTGCTGCTCAGTACTATTCGGACATGTTGACCACCGAACAAAAAAATACAGAATACTTCCAGCTGACGGGATACATTTTGCAAAACAGAATGCTTTGGGTTGGGGTGGCATTTTTATTGGGGATAGCTGCATATTTTAAATTTTCATTTAAGTATTTCATACAGATCAGTACCAATAGATCAAAAAAAATAAGGGAAAACAATAAGGCTCTTTTTATTGCACCTTTGGTACAACTGCCAAGTATTACAAAGCAATTTAGTGTTCTAGACTTTCTTAAAAAACTATGGTCTTTGTCCAAGCTTGAGTTCTTGAATATTGTTCGCCCTATATCATTCAAAATCATTTTAGGGATCATTCTATTAATGGTCTTTCTACAGAACGTGACTTGGAATGCCACCTATTATATTGGCAACGAGCTTCCAATTAGTAGTAACATGACTTATTTCCGGATGCAATGGGGTGTTTTCGTTAATATGCTGGTCATGATATGGGCTGGCGAACTTTTTTTTAAGGATAAAACGATTAACATATGGCAGATTACGGACTCTTTACCTGTTCCTGTTTGGGTCACTCAACTTTCGCGTTTTGCAGCCGTAATTGGTCTTTCTCTTGTGTTAAGTATAAGTTTTATAATCATATCAATATTTACTCAAGTTTTATTAGGTGGAGCATCTTATATTGATTTAGGACGATTTGTAGAAGACCTACTGTTGTATAGATGGGCATTTCTGAATTTTGTGTTATGGGCATCTCTGGTATTTTTTGTTGCTGCATTAAGTAGTCAACGTATCCTCACCCATATATTATGTGTCGGATTGTTTTTCTTCTTGATTATTTCATATGAATTGGGCATTGTGGAAGACCTGCGATTTGGTTTCGGTTTTACTCCTGGTGTAGAAGATTATTCCGAAATGAGTGGCTATGGGGTATTTCAGCCAGCTGCCAATTGGTTCTTTTTTCTTTGGCTAGCACTGGCAACAACCTTGGTTATGCTTGGAATTTTGCTATGGAAGCGTGGTTCTGACAAAAAATGGATCAATCGTGTTGCCTTAAAAAATATGCAGCTAGGGCATTTTTCCAAGGTGGTCATGCTTGCATGTTTTGGTTTATTTTTGATCTTAATGTCAGTTATTAACGAAAATGTTTATGACAAGGGGAATTTTACTCCCAAAGCGGAAGAGGAACGATTAGACGCTGAATACGAAAAAAAATACAAATATTTGAAAACCAGTTCTCAACCAAAATATGAGACTATTGATTTGAAAATTGATCTTTTCCCTTCGGAAAGAAAGGCTTCTTATTCAGCTAATATAGTCCTTAACAACGAAAAAGGTGTAGATACCATTTTTCTAAACTGCAAGGATTTTGTTGAAATAAAAAGTTTAATTATGAAAGGGCAAGAATTAAGGTCTGTTAAGAAAGATGAAGATCAAAATATCACAGCATATCTTATTCCAAAAAATATACGCACTGACAGCCTTTTGTCTTTGAAGCTCGACGGCGTTAAGAAATATGAAGGCTTTACACAAAGTGATTTTCAAGCTGATCTTACGTACATAGGGAGTTTTGGAGGAATTCAGGATTTTTTACCAGTTATTGGGTATGATAGTGATAAGGAAATTATAGAGAACCGTAAGAGGGAAGAACAAAACCTCGACAAGCTGAGTTCACGAATGCCATCAATAAACGATTCTTTAGGTCTTAGGCAGAACATTTTTTCAACAGACGCGATTCTGGTTAAAGGAAATATTACCATTAGTACAGAAAAAGGGCAAATTCCATTTACAGCAGGTGCCCTGCAAAAAAGGGAGACAAGTGGTGATCGAAGTATCGCCTATTACAATATTGATACCCCTCAAGTATTCAACTGGTATTTGGGCTCTTCAGATTATGCTATCGAGAAAGGTGTAGCTAATGATATAAATTATACCATTCTGTATAAACCTTCACATGCTTTCAATATAGAATTGTATCAAGATGCGCTTAAAAATGGTATTGCTTTTATGCAAAAGAAGTTTGGACTGGATGCCATATCAGATAAATTACAATTAGTTGAAATACATCGTTGGCAAGATGCTAAATACAACTTTGCCAATAGCATTGTTCTTTCTGAAAAGCAAGGATGGGTTGCTAATACTGATGGTATACAAGAGAAAGCCTATATCCTTCAAACTGTTGGAAGCGGATTGGTAAGTTTATGGTTGCAAAGAAATTTATCTATTGCTAATGTGCAGGGAGCTGACATGCTTAGAGCTGGTCTTCCTGAGGCCCTTGCATTGCAATTTGTAGAGAAAACCTTGGGAGAAGAAGCTTTGAACCATCTTGTGCAAAAGAAAAAAGATAAATATGGTAAAGATCGAAACAATGAACCCAATCTAGAACCTGTGCTAATTTATGCTGATGGTGCTAAATACTTGGAAGAGAATAAAGGAGCAGTAGCTCTATTCAAATTAATGAAAACCATAGGGATACAAAAGTTCAATTCAATTTTGATACAGTGGGCTGATGAAAATAAATTGGAGCTTAAGAGGTTCGTTGATTTTTATTTACGCTTATTGAATGAAGTTCCAACATCTGAAAAAGAGAGTATAAAACAGTTGTTTGAGGTTGTAGATTAGGTTTTAAATATTTAAAATTTAGTTTTAAAATCTGACACTGTTTCACTAAATGTGTAAGTTAAAATATAGAGGGTTAGGCTTTTTTTATAGTCTTACCCTTTTCTCATTTATAGTTTTTTCACTTCTGTAATTTAATATTTAACAATACTTTTTTAAGGTACATTGCTCATAACCCGAAGCTCATAAGCTCTTGTTTTTGGTTGTAAGTAATTATAATAAATTTTTGGTTAATCCTAGAAAGAAGTTTAAATTAATTTATTGGTCTCAAAAATAGTTAAAACTATGTACTTTAGTGCATTTCGTTTTAGCTTCTAAAAACCTTTACCTTTGTTTTATGTCACAACAAAGATCAAATGATCATAATGTTTCTCGATTGAGTGTTCATATAGTTTGGAGTACAAAATATCGTTATCATATTTTGAAAGGCGATATTCAGATACGATGCCGTTCACTCTTGATACAAATATTTGATGCTGAAGATGTTGAAATCTTAAAAGGAGTCATTTCCAAAGATCACATTCATATGCATTTGGAGTATAGAACTTCTCAAAAAATTAGTGATTTGGTTAAGAAATTAAAAGGGAGAAGTTCGAGAAAACTTCAGCAAGAATTTCCTGAACTACAGAAAAAATATTGAGGCAGACATTTTTGGGGGATAGGTTATGGTTGTTGGAGCACTGGTAATATTACAGATGAAATGGTAAATGAGTATTTGGAGCATCATCGAAGACCAGAAGATGGTAATGCGACGAATTTCATAATTGAGAAATGACCATGGAGTGACTTTAAGTCACTAGCCCGAACTTATGGACTTTAAGTCCATAGTGGTTCAGTTAACACTGATCGAGGGTGTTTTTAAATTTATTAATAGGAGCATCGTTTAAGTTAACTTTACAAACTTTTATAGAGTTGAAAGCCAATAATTTACGAATTTTTAAATACAAGCTAATTGACTAAATTATTAATAAGAGTATATTATAGTCAATGGAAGCCTAAGGAATATTTCTTTGAGTCCTCTAATAGTAAAAAATACTCAAGAAAAAGTGTAGGTGCAATTGTAGAGTTGTTACTTTTGATTGGAAAGTTTTAAAACAACCTTTTAGCATAAGAATGTGTATTCTAAGGCATAAAGTAGAATAAAATAAGTATCTTTGAGATAGGGATAAAAACAAAAAACGACTAAAAAAATAATAGGCATAACACCCTTTATCTTTTTAAAGTCTATTGGAATTTTAACGATTCATGGATACACAAGGATATATAGAAGATTTACTTAAGTCACATTCATTAAAAAAGACTTCGGCACGAATAGAAATGCTCAAAATATTTCTGAATTATGATTATGCATTATCTGCAAAAGAAATAATCTCTCATATGAAAACCAGCCATGATAGGGTAACCATATATCGAACGTTAAGCTCTTTTGAAGAGCATGGAATATTACACAAAGCTTCTGAAGACAGTCATGGTATCAGATATGCGTTATGTAGCCATGAATGCCCAGAAGAAATACATGCAGATGAACATGTACATCTTATCTGTGAAAAATGTTCACATACATATTGTTTGGAAGATATTAAAATCCCTAAAGTCAAAGTTTTAGAAAAGTTTTTGGCACAAAAAATAAACTATACCATTAATGGTATTTGTAATGCATGCCTTTCTGGGTAAAAAATAATTCATGAATAATTCCTGGGATACACATTATCATTTTTTTGATCAGAAAAAACACCCTCCAGCGGCTACTCTACGTAATGCACTAGCTCTTTCTCAAAAAATACAAATTAACCAGAAAGACAGACTGGCTATTGATTTGGGATGTGGAAACGGGGCAGACACTTTTGCTTTGCTACAGGATAAATGGAATGTAATGGCCATTGACAAACAAAATGAAGCTTTATTGCGAATTAAGGAAAATACCCCAGATACATACAAACAACAGCTTCAAATTAGTTTAAACTCTTTTGAAAATATAAAAGAACTTCCTGACAGTCAAATTATTAACGCTACTTTTAGTTTACCATTTTGCCACCCTGATCATTTTGATACATTATGGGCTATCATTACTTCTTCAATACCAAAAAAAGGAGTTTTTTGTGGTCATTTTTTCGGTACCAATGATGCATGGAGCTCTAATCCCGAAATGACTTTTCACACCGAAAAACAGATAAAAACAATGTTTAATCGTTTTGATCTTATCCATTGTAAAGAGATAGAAAAACAAGGCAAAACCATATCTGGAAAAGAAAAATATTGGCATGTATTTCATATAGTAGCTCAGAAAAAATAGACTATTTATGCCCTCCACTTATTATTTCTGAAACGCCATTCTTTTAGAAGTCGAGCTTAACAGCTTCTTAAGCTCAATAGAAGATAGTATCCATAATACTAATGCATAGATTATATTTTCTACAACAAGAGTATAATATATCCCATTAATACCAAATATTTTAGGAAAACACCAAATTAAAGGGAGAAATAAAATGATTTGCCGGCTTACTGGAATTATACTGGCTAATTTTCCTTTTCCTATGGATTGAAAAAAAATAATACTACTTGAGGCAATAGGTAATAAAAATAATACTGCCAAAATACTTCTTAGATTAAAGATTTCCTGCGTATCTAAAACCATATCTGGAAGCATCAGTTGAATACAATATTCAGGAAAAATCAACACAGGGATCATAAAAACCAGTATAAATAAAACACCACCAATTCTAAATGTTTTTATCGCTTCTATACATCTCGATATATTAGACGCGCCATAGTTAATTCCTATTATGGGCTGTAAAGGTTGTAATAAACCCAATACAGGTATTGCCAAGAATGAAAATAACCTAAATGCAGCACTAAAAAAAGCAATATCATGAGCAGTACCATACCATGCTATAGTTCTAAATAAAAAAAACTGTTTGATAACATTAGATAATTGCATAACAAAAGCAGATGTACCTACACTAGTTACATCTTTTATGATATCTTTTTCAATCTTAATACTAAACTTACCAACTGCAAACGATGCTTTTTTCTTAACAAAATAGAGTGAAGTTGCAATCGCATATATAAACATAGCTATAATACTACTCATGGCAGCACCAGCAATATCCATAGAAAAGGTATGAATAAACAGAGGTGTTAATGTGATATTTAATACAACAGACATTATTGTAAATGTCATTGCTTGTCTAATTTTACCTTCGGATCTAATAAGTCCATTAGCAGAAAGACCGTAGATAGTAAAAAACACCCCCAGAATAGATATTTCAAAATAAGAAACACCATAATCCAACATAGCTCCTGTAGCTCCCATAAAGGCTACTAATTGTTGAGTAAAAAGGATACCTACAACCATTAATATTATCGAACTTATAAGAGAAAGCGCAATCATATTAGGAATTACTTTTTGTTGTTTTTCTATATCATTGGCCCCTATAGCTCTGCTCAAAACCGAAGACGATCCAGCCGCAATAAAAACAGTGACACTGGTAATAACTAGGGTAAGCGGAAATAACAGAGAAATCCCAGCGAATGCTTCTGTATCAATAAAATAACTTACATAAATAGCATCTACCAGGGAATTAATAGAAATTACCATCATCCCTAATATTCCTGGTAAAGAAAGTTTAAGCATCAATTTCCAGAGATTATCTTTTAGTATATCTGGTTGTTTCTTCACGACTAAAACTGTTTCAGAAAAGTAATTTTACTAATAAATTGTTGGTTCCTGTCTATAGGATCTAACGATGATTTTATTTGAGTATCGTTAAACACCAGGTAAATAAAAGATAAAGGCATATATTCCCAACTAAATCGTGCATTCCACCTTCCTTGTTTGTTAAATGAATTATACTGATAAAAGGTAGATAGTTGCATTCGGGGGGAGAGTGCAAGACGAAGGCTGGCAGAATACAAATTAGTTTCTAAATTTTCTCTTAGTATTCCTATTTTCCTAAGATTATTATATTCATAATCTGCGGTTAAAGCAATATGAGGTAAAGGAGCGTATCGCATACCAGCTGTAATTGTATTTCTGTTTCCATTATAGAAACCTCCCCATTCATATTTAAAAGAGGCCGATAATTTTCTTGATCGATCAGAATTATATCGAACAAATTGTCGGGTATAGAAATACCTTTTTTGCTCGATAGCTAATCCCAGAGGTTTGAAATCAAAATTTATATTTTGCCATGATGGTGTAACCGAGTATTCTACAAAGCTGTTGTCTTTAAAAAATACATATACAGGAAAAAGATACAGACTTGCCTGTTGAAATTTTTCAGGATTTTGAAAATCATGGTAGTAGTTTGCAAAAAAACCTGGATCCCAACGACGAATCCAGGGAAGCTTTTTGGGTCTTACAATAAAATACCCGCCAGGATTGTGTCTTATAACATCATTCTGAAAAACAAAACCTGTATCTGGATTGTAATTCTTGCCTACAAAATCTGTAGACCATCCCCAATACATCTTATTGCTTCGATATCCTGAAAAAACACTCCCTGATTCTCCCCATTTATTAGTTTGCTTATCATACGTAGAAGAAATTAGGTAAGAGATTGTCCATTTATTTTTTATTCGAATTAAACCGTCTATAGTTGCGGTTGTATTATTGTTTTCCTCGGTATTTAATACTTTACTATTTTCATCTAAGCGATGATTAATCATCACGCCCACATTGTTTTCTTTTCCATAATTCTGGAGGTAACGAAATACTCCAAAATTTGCACTAGGCGCATTATCGGTATTTCTTTGATGGATATATAACCCTGCCAGCGTCCTTTTATCATTTCTGTCTGTAAAACGTGTTCCGACATTAATGGGAGCAGGAACAGCATTAAATTTACCCTCTAACCCAATTTTTCTACTAAAAAAAGGACGAACCAAATTACTGGAAGCTCCCGCCCAAAT
>CAKMZM010000045.1:13014-20347 GCA_929200365.1 uncultured Flavobacteriaceae bacterium
GCAGGAAAAACGGTTCGCTCATAATCTCTTCTTGCCAGTCTGCTAAATGTAATTCCCCAGGTAATATCTTCTTCGCTTTTCTGACTGTCGTACCGAATAGACGTAAAAGGTATTGCAAACTCTGCATAATATCCCATATCGGTTCTATGCGTGCGTACCGACCATAGCGCATTCCAATCATTATCGGTACTATTATCATTAAAATTCTGTAAGTCTCGTTGATTACCATACGGAGTGGTTTGAAACGAAACACAGTATTGTTTGAGATTTTGAGGATCTAATTGAATGCTAAAAATATCATTCTCACCATCACTAAAATCTCTTCTTAAATCTTGTGCCCGAACTCCTTTTTTCCCTAAAGAATCTTCACAAAACACGCCTACGTATAATTGCTTCTCATCAAATAAAACGCGTACTTCGGTTTTATACGTATAAGCTCCTCCCTGTCGGGGTTCCATGCGAAAAAAATCTTTGGTAACAGGAGCTTCCTGCCAGTCAGACTCATTTAATTTGCCATCGATTTTTATGGAACCCTTTGCACGTTTTGCAAAAACCTGGGGAGGATCACTAGGGGGTGGAAAATTTTGATTTGTATGCTGTGCAATACCAACAATACACTGTGTAAAAAATAGTATAGTGTAAAGTAAATTTCTCATATTTTCTTTTTTTTCATGATTATGAAACCTATTCCGAAAAATAAGATCGTTGCGATACTAATTTTGACTATACCTAATACAATAAGAGTACTCCATTTTACTTCATCTGTCTTGATTTTGAAGGATGGTAATCGCGAATAGTCAGCACGCTGTATAGGTTTATCCCAAAACAATTTCTGAAAATAGAAATCTGAAATATTACGATGGAATGATTCTATAGAAGTATGAAACTTACGAAAGGTATTAAGATCTGTTTTTGCAATATGAATAAACATACTCTGCATGTTTACAGCAGGGTTTATCCAATGAAAATCTGATATCCATCGATTTCTCTGATATACCTGATTATTATATTGATTTACATCTTTTTTGCTATGCATATCTTTTAAGGATGTTAATGCAGCGTATGCTTTTGCAAGTGTGTTATTATGTATAAGACTATCAGAACCCTGAAAGTGAGGATTATGTGCCAAAAATTCCTGAATAACTTCTCTGGCTTCGTTCTTATCTTCTTCATTTTCAAGACTTGTTCTACGAGTAATTTCTACTAGTGATGTACTGTCTAATGGGTATCTGGTAGTTACCCATACATTAAACACAGCAGGGATTATGATAAGAAAGAGCAGCCATACTCCAGCAGCAGTAATCGCTGTAAAAGATGAATTCATTTTAAAACTTACAATAAAGAACAGTAATGCAAACCAAAATGCACAGTATATAATAACGCCCAGTATCCAAAAAAGAGCAGCCAGACTATTCTCAGAAGTCATGATATTGCCAGAAGTGATTAACCCTATCATAGAAATGAGAAGGGCTAATCCTGTAATAAGGAAGAAATATAACATGAGCCGTACCACAATAATCCTTCTGATATTTACAGTTTGGATATATAGTAATGGTAATACTCCATTCTCTTTTTCTCCCGAATATAAGCCATAAGAAAATGCTATAATCAATAAAGGAAAGAGATAAATCAGTACAAATGATAAATCAAAATTACCAACGTATAATTTTACGGGATTTGCAATTTCATTTTCAAAAAGCTGATAGTGCAAACTCATTCCAGTAAGGCGATAATAATAGGGATGCAAATCGCATTGTCCGATTGCCAAAGCTGCATAATCATGAGGATGTAAGATGGCATGATAACCATGCCTATGCCATGCATAGGCGGGGTCTGATGCGATTTCCAGTTTCTTTTTTTGTGCTACAGAAGCTAATTCTTCTTTAAAACTTGCCTGATATTGATGGAACTCGGTTTTTTCAATTTCCATTACATCCTGAATAGTATCCCGTTGTACTTTTATCTCTGATTGCCCATAATAAATTGAATAAAGACCCAATAAAAAAGTACAGCCCAGCATTACTATCTGAAAAGTATTTCTGGTAAAGGCAATCCACTCATAACGCAATAATGTTATCGTTACTTTACTCATAATACAGGTCTTTTTTTATGTGATGAATAGTGAAGAAGAAAGAAAATAACCAACCCCCAACAGCATAAGGATAATAATTCTATTAGATATTGGCGTAATATCTCATACGCAGACATTGTTTTATAGTGAAAATCTTTAACTGTTTTCCATAAATTTTTATCTGCTTTATATTCATAAAACTCGCCATACTTAGAATTTTGTGCCATATCAAGATTCATTTTCCTGATTAATTCTCTGCGATAATTTTCTGTTATTTTTTGAAAATGAATAGAAGTATTAAGGTCGGTAGCAGCAAGCCCCATAGATATATTACGTATTGCTAAATATGGAGTGATAAAACTGGATAAACTACTGATTCGATTCTGGTTATTAAAAATATCAATTAACCTTTTCCAATGTATGTCATATACTTTATTTCCATAATCTTCTCCAGCTTGCATACGTATGCCTTCAAAATTTAAAGGTAGTTTATGAATAGAGTCTACTTTATAGTTCTGTAAATATTCTTTTTTTAATTGCTGTTCTCTAGCGATTTTTGGGTTTTTGCCACCTAAACCTTCTCTAATATCTTTTTGAATGGTTTCTCTATAAATTTTCATAGAGGGCAGTGGATAGAAGCTTTCTCCAAAATTAGCCGTTGTCTTTGGGATAATAATCGTAAAAAGAATCCAACAGGTTAATAGGGTAAGTAACGCATTTCTTCCTGTTGATGATTGCATAGATACCCATACCGAAAAAGCAACAAAAATCAACAAGTATACTGCATACACTATTAGTAGAAATAATACTCGTAATCCAACATCGGGGATACTACCAGAATCTGTTATCACTGTAGATAGAATAAAAGCAATTACAAAAAACGGAATCACTATAGCAAGGAGAATACTTATATATGCTACTATTTTCCCTTTAATTATAGAGGAATAAGATACTCCCTGGCTTATTAATAATTTGAGAGTTCCATTTTCTCTTTCTTCGGTAAATGCAGTAAATGCCAAAAATATAATGAGTAAAGGAATTAATATTTGAAATACCATTGCTGCACTAAGTTCTCCAAACCGAATCATACTACTATGATCTTGCGCAGGGCGAAACATAAATTCATGTTGATAATGAGCCTCTAGATATACAGAAGTTCCTGTATAGGTATCTAATCCAAAATCAAATAAGCTTAATATAGTTTTTGGCTTAAATACAAAAGTCCCATAATGAGCGGCTATATGAGGATGTTTGTCACCTTGCTCTAACCATTCTGTTCTATTTTCTTGCTTAGCCTGCTCTATAATAGCTCGTTGTTGATTATAGACCACATACCCTGTGTATAAGGCAATACTAAGCAATCCCATAATGACTATGGCTAGAGCTGCTATTAGCTTTTTCCGCAATGCGATTTGTATTTCTTTTTTGGCAATTAGTAGTACTGCATTCATCTTATCAATTGTGCATGTGTTTCAAATACATTTTTTCAAGATCCTGAAAACTAACGTCTTTGGATTCAAACTTTTCTAACAATACCCCTTCTTTCATTATACCAATGTGTGTACCTGTGTCTTTTGCTCTAAAAAGATCATGCGTTGCCATTAATGTCGTCACTCCTTTTTCTTTCATATTTATTAGCAGCTCAGAAAATTCATTACTGGCTTTGGGATCTAATCCAGATGTAGGCTCATCTAGAAGTAATACTTTTGCTCCTCGAGCTCGGGCCAGTGCAATGCCCACTTTTTGGCGCATTCCTTTAGAGTAGCTACTTACTCTTTTGCGTGTAAAATCTTTCTGCAAACCAGATTGTATTAATAATTCTTCCAGTTCACTTTTGTTTTGATGTCCGCCGCCTAATCCACAAAAAAAATGTAGATTTTCTAACCCGGTCAGGTTTTTGTATAACATCAGGTTTTCAGGAATATAGGATAGCAATTGCTTGGTTTCCTTAACATGCATGGCGACATCCATATTATTGATCATTGCTTTGCCATGAGTTGCGTCTATAAAATTTAGAAATAGATTAATAGTAGTCGATTTCCCTGCTCCATTTGCTCCCAACAGGCAAAAGATCTCTCCTTCTTTTATCGTAAGATTTAAAGATTTTAGAGCAGTGAAATCTCCATATTTTTTTGTTAAATCAATTGCTTCAAGCATTTTTCACATTATTTTAGAGTGATTAATCCTGTTATATAACCACTGGTACTTTTCATTTTTTGTGAAACATGACCCGAACTAATCTCATAACTGTATAAGGCATCTTCTTCTGCTCCAGCAATGGCAAAAAGAACCTTATCATTAGAAACTTGTTTCATGAATAATGTTCGGGATGCTGCAAATGTATTGGGTAGTGATGCTTCTAAATCTCCCAGATCTTTAGTGGTTGAAAGATCAATTTTGCGATATCTAAAAGCAGGATTAGCTCCATCTGTACCAAAAAAGTTGTCATCATTTTCTGAAATGGTGGTACATGCTATTCCGTTACCAAAATGATATAACCCAAAACACGTTTTACCAGTGGCGGCTTTCAGGTCGAAAAAATAATCTTTATCAAACTCTGTTTCTCCTGCTTTGATTCTAAGAACACCACTAGGTTTATCACTAAACAATCCCGAAGCCTGAACATAAATATTTCCTTGAGCATCTGTTGTCATAATTTCGGCAGTAAGTGTATTAAAAAGTGTGGCTGTACGATCATCTGTTATAATTTTACTTACGGAGTTTGTCTTTAAATCTACCACGGCAATCTTAGCAGAACCTGAACCTCCAAAATCATTAAGTGCGATAAATAAATTGGTATCTCTTATGATCATATCGGAGTAAAAAAGACCATCGCCAGCATCTTTTAGATTTATTTCTCCTGTAATTCTCATTGTAGCAGGGTTAAATTGAATAACTTTAGATATTCCACCTCCAACTGTAGCATAACCCGTAGTTTCATTAAGAATTTCGAGAGAAGAAAAAGAATTAGATCCTGGAATTATTATTTCCTGATCCAAAATTGCTTTGCCTGTTTTATCAAACACAAATTTTTTCATAGTTGCAGGAGCGCCAAAACCTGCTGCGAACATCGCTTTTCCGTCTGAGTATATAGAAGAAAACTGTCCTAATTCTGTACCATTAGCATTGTTTATCGAAGGTTTATTAAGATCTGTAAGCCCTTGTAAAAATGTAGTTTTTACTTCTCCTGCACCCGATACTATGGCCAGACCATGATTTATTTTTATTGCTGTTTCTTCTTGAGGGATAGAATTATCGTCGCTTTTACATCCTGATAGTATACTTATTGTTGTAAAAATAAATCCTGTAAAAAGTATGTGTGCTGCTTTTTTTAATGTGTTCGTGTTCATTACTTTATTTTTTGTATTATGATTTAAATAGTGAGGTTTTTAATTTAAGATGCCATGATCTTCCTGGTTTTTGAACTCCAAAATTATCATAGGCTTGTTGGTCAAATATGTTGTGAGTTTCGAGAGTTACAGTATATTGTTTATGCTTTCCTGTGTATGCAATCCCTATATTATGAAGCCATTGAGTTGGTATGACCAGCTTATCTTCTTTTCGCCCGTCAATCTCCCAATACCTAAAAAATTCTTCTACATATCGGGTAGACCACCATACTTGTAATTGGTCATTAGGTTTCATTACACTATCTCTGGTGATTTGAATTTCTGCGTTTCCGAACAGGTATGGCTTATTTGGTAATCGGGCTCCATAATAGCGATCATTAGACACTCCTGAAGCTTCTTTTTCAGATCGGTTTCGTAAGTCCTGAAAAGTACTATTTAGCGTAATATTTAACCAGGATAATGGTCGCAAACTAATTTCACCTTCGACTCCTATAATTCTTGTTTTTAATAAGTTTTGATAAGTGCTCAAAACAGGAGGGGGAACTGCCTGAAGTATAATAATATTCTCTATCTCTCTAAAAAATCCATTAGCTTCTATGCTCCATGTTTTTTCTTTAAAACTCCCGCCAAGATTAATATTATGACTTCTTTCGGGTTTTAAATTAGGGTTGGCTGCTACTGCAATACTAAAATCCCCTAAGGTTTCAATTCTATCTGGCAATCTTGTAGCATATTCATAAGATAGTTTACTTAAAAAACTGCGGTTTATTTTCCAGGAAAAAGACTGACTTCCTCCAAATTCTGTCTTTTGCTGTTCTATTTCATTAGCTTCATTATTTTCAATTTCGAAACCTCTTGCCGCATAGTGATATAATTTTATAGCACTGTGACTTACTATTTTTTTATCCAGAAAGTCTTTTTCGAGACCTATCCCACTAACAATTTTATTGATATGCACAGGGTTTTTATAGTAATCATTTCCGTAAAACGTAGCTGCGAAGGGATCTTCTCCTGAGCGTTCAAAAAAAGAAGTTACCCCATTAAAGAGAATTCGTGAGGTGGTATTAACATTATATTGAAGATTAATTCTTCCCGAAATATTATCTCCTGTAAGTTTTAATTTATTTTGAGAAGGTGTGATCTCACCTCCAGAAGTTCTCTGCCCAATGACTTCTCCTCTCCAATTGTAAATATTGAGTGTTGTATCATTAAAATTGGTAATGATTCTGTTGTGTCCTATGTATAGATTAGCATCAAGGTTTTTTATAAAATCTTTTTTTTCATATTGTAATGCATTATTATGCACAGATACCTTGTTAAATGCTTCGCCGTAAGGTTGTCTCATTTCGAAATTATGCTGAATCTCATCATATACATTTGCATAAGAAAAATTGAGTACTACATAATCTGCCCAGGAGTGGTCTATCAACCCTACATCTCCTTTTATCATGTAACTTCTAAAAGCGTCATGAAACTTTTTTGCAGAAATTGATTCTGGATTACCTTGTTCATTAATAAGTGTTACATCATTTAGTGTGTAGTTATTATCTGAATACGTATAATATCCTGTTAATCCAGCTGTTAATCCAGAAGGCATTACTTTTCTCGCATTTACTGTTACCTTGCTGGTATTAAATGAACTGTATATTGCCGATGTTTCCAAAAAATCATACTTTTCTTTTCTTGTAACTATGTTAATCGCACCTCCTAGTGCATCTGCTCCCATACTTACAGGAACCGCACCTTTATACACTTCCATTCGTTTAATAAGGTTAATAGGAAGCATAGCCAGAGAGGGACCTACTCCTAATTCTTCTACTGGAAGTAAAAAATCCATAGGTACTCCATTTACAAATAGTTTTACCTGTCTGCCGCTTAACCCCTGAATAGATACTTCAGTAGCATTTCCAAC
>CAKMZM010000046.1 GCA_929200365.1 uncultured Flavobacteriaceae bacterium
AATTGATTATATTAAATGATCTGTAAACGAATGAAAAGATAGTAAATTATTTTAATCATCAACTACTTTATATTTTTATATAAATACCTTTTAGTACATGACAAAAATTAACTGTGAATAGTAATACGCTTAATAATTTTATGGTTTATCAAGACCTCACAGGTTTTAGAGACCTGTGAGGTCTGTAAAACAATAATTTAATAACACCTTAACAATTAACCACTTAAATGTTTGCCCTGGTTTTTTGTCCTGTACTTAGTAAATACCTATATGAGATAGAAGTTTTTAGTAAAAAAACAGATAGTACACTTGCTTATTTCGTTGTTTAATTAAACAGTTAAAGTTCTTAAGTTTATCTTGAGACAAAATTCACGAATATCTATAAATAATAAAAGACCTCAGTTTGAGTCTTATACCAAATCAACTATAAAACACCTAATTTTATATATAATAAAAAATCCAAAGAAGCTAGCTTCTTTGGATTTAGATAATCTTTTAAAAACTGCCAACCTAGTTTTAGGACGACTCACTAGATTAATATGTCTAATTTGGTCTTGTTACTCTTCCTGAAGGAACAGCTGTATTAGAAATCATAGGTATCGAATTTCCAGATCCTGTTGTTATTCCTGCAGTAGCACTAAGCGGTTCTATAAAAAACGGATTGGGATCACGATCTTCAAAAGGTTCAACTGTGATGAATACTTTTTTACTTGTTACAGCGGCAGGGAGTGTAATACCACTTATAGGAACCTGAGCTGGTAAGATTAGGAAATCTTCTCCAGGAAATGCAGGAACAGTTCCTCCCGAACCTTTAAAAAAATTTCCATCATCAACTCCTACGACATTAGAAAAAGTACCTGTAGATAATATTTTATCTCCAAAATTAACCCAACCTTCATATTTCCATCCACTAGCAAGAGTAGGAAGAGATAAACCAGGGGCATTAGCTCCATCCATAAACCATACACCAAATTCATCATTACCATTATCTGTACCTCCTACATTATCTGTAGGGGTTGCTAAATAAAACTGACCTGATGTAGATGAAAGATCTGCTACAACACTTTGAAATGTAAGCTGTGCAGCAGTACCACTAAAGTTGCCTATCAGAATTTTAGCGCTAGAAGGTTCATTATTTACATCCCCTACAGGTTCTACAGTCAATATAAACTGAGTAGCTTCTTCTAAATCTGATGCAAGTACCTCTAAACGAACTATTCCTGTAGGATCTTTAAATTTGGTTGTGGGTATAGTTTGACCATTTACTATGAGCCACCCTTGATAGTCACTACCTCCTGTAAGAGCCTCTAATCCTATAGTTTCTAACTCTATTGTAGCAACTGGAGGTCCGTCATCTTTGGAACATGAATTGAGTAGTACTCCCAATATTAGGAGCCCTATAATTAAACTTTTTTTTGTCATCATTTTGCTTTTTAATTATCTCTATAAATGTAATTAGATTACACTAAAATTAACTCTAAAATACTTATAAAATTGTATATAAAAATTATTCTTCCTATGTCAAAATGTATTCGTTATTTCTTCCGTTGCCCTTCACCATTAGGGGTTTTAAATAATTCCATAAAAGCAGCACCTATATGAGATATAATCTCACCCGCAATCAACCCTTCGAAACTGGTTTTCTGAGCTGCTATATCTCCAGCACTTCCATGTAAATAAACTCCAAAAACAGCTGCATGCAAAGGATCATAACCTTGAGATAACAAACTAGTAATCATCCCAGTAAGCACATCACCACTTCCTGCTGTTGCCATTCCTGGGTTTCCTGTATTATTTACATATAATTGATCTTCAAATATAGTTATAGTATTATATCCTTTAATAATAACAATACAACCATATTGTTTTGCAAATGCTTTTGTTTTTATTATTTTATCAAAATCATCTTTCCATTCACCTATCAATCGCTCTAGCTCCCTAGGGTGAGGTGTCAAAATAGTTTTCTCAGGAAGTTTTTCAAGAAATTCAGGTTTTTTTGCCAGAATATTAATCCCATCAGCATCTATTACAAGAGGGGATTCATTTTCTTTCAAAAATTCTCCAAATGCATTAACTGTTTTTTCATCAGTTCCCATACCAATTCCAATTCCTATAGCTGTAGGTTTAAAATCCAGGGTGATTTCTTCTAATTCATCATCACAATCTGCAATAACCATTGCTTCTGGAACTGTTGTTTGAAGTATTTCATACCCACATTCTGGAATATATGCAGTGACCATACCTGCTCCTGCCTTTAAAGTTGCTTTAGTTGCCAAAACTACACTTCCCATCTTACCATAACTCCCTCCTATGATTACGCAATGACCATAAGTACCCTTATGGCTAAATTTATGCCTTGGTCGATATAATGGTAATACTTCGTTCTTATTAATTAAGACGCCAATACCAGGGTTTTGTATTAAAAAATTGCGGTCTAATCCAATATCAATTACCTGAAGATCTTGTGTATACACACCTGTTGTTGGTAAAAAGAAAACTAGTTTTGGTAATTGAAAAGTAACTGTAATATTAGCAAAAATGACTCCTTCAGGATTATCTGGTGCTTTATCTGGATATAAACCTGAAGGAATATCTATAGAAAGTGTAAAACATCTCGAAGTATTAAGATGTTTGATTAAAGAAACCACCCAAGGCATCAACGGTCTACTAAGTCCGATACCAAAAATGGCATCAATAACTATATCCTCTTGGTTAAATTGAGGAAAATCCTCTTCGCATTTAAGTTGGATAGGCCAATTTTTAGCAATTTCTTTTAATCGATCATAATTAGATAAAAATTCCTTTGATCTGTTATCGCTAAAATTTACAATGTAAGTTTTTACATTATATCCATGTTCTAATAATAATCTAGAAACGACTAGTCCATCTCCTCCATTATTTCCAATACCACAAAAAACATGAATCATAATTGGAGATCCCTTTAGTTTACTATGAATCAAATTAAAAATTTGTGTTGCGGCATGTTCCATCAATTCTAATGATGTGATTTTAGCTGATACCATTGTAGCTTCATCTGCCATACGCATCTGTTGCCCCGAAAATATTTTCATTTATTTAGTTTTATTAATATTTATCTACATTTTTGCTTTAGAAATTTTGTTCGAAACTTCCTAAAAATCAAATCATCTTTCTTTAAAAATGCTAAATACTATTTTAATTGCATCTCTTTCATATATTTTATTGGGAATCATATAATGAAACACCCTATTAATTATTGAATCAGCAAAAGTTTAAGAATACCGTTAATTTAATTTTCTTTAAAAGTAAAAAATTATACATTTGAACACGCAAAGTAAAGCAAACAAATGTTTAGTACCATTTTCTTATCGGCTTTATTATTTACCTTAGGAACGATTATCGTATCTGAGGCTTCTTCTGTAACAACAGGTACTATTATTAGTATTATTACCCTTAGGGGTTAGTTCATTTATATATTACCACCAAACCACGTACGTAATTCACAAAAAAGAATTACTAACTAAATTTTTATTAATAATTTCAACTTAAAAAATACAATATATTATGAACGTTCTTAAATTTGGAGGTTCTTCTGTCGCTAATGCATCTACTATAGAAAATGTAATAGATATTATAAAGCTGCAATCTCAACATCAGCCTTTATACGTCGTAGTTTCTGCAATGGGTGGAGTCACCGATTTACTATTACAAGCAGGCGAAGAGGCTTCTGCTAATAATGAAAATTATAAAAGTACACTGGCAGAAATTGAGAAAAGACATTTTGAAGCTGTAAAAGCTCTTATTCCTATAGTATCCCAAAGTGCAATAATAAGTAAGGTTAAAGCAAAACTTAACACACTAGAATCTTTGTGTGAAGGTGTTTATATATTAAGTGAATTATCTGTCAAAACTGCTGCCATAATCGCAAGTTTTGGAGAGATACTCTCTTCTTATATCATCACTGAAGCAGCCAAAATAAAAGGCTTAGATATCATTTTAAAAGATTCTAGAGAGTTTATCGTCAAAACAATTAATGCTAAAGTTGTAATAGATTATAAAGAAACCAATGCCAGAATTAAAGAATTTACAAATAGTAATACACATAAAATAAGTCTTTTTCCTGGTTTTGTTGCAAGAACACAGGATGGTGAACCCACAACATTAGGAAGAGGAGGATCTGATTTTACTGCTGCTATCCTTGCTGCAGCAATTGATGCCAACGAATTACAAATCTGGACAGATGTAAGTGGTATGTACACTGCTAATCCTAAACTAGTAAAACAAGCTAAACCTGTACCTCAAATTTCATATCAGGAAGCTATGGAACTTTCTCATTTTGGAGCAAAAGTAATCTACCCTCCTACTATACATCCTGTATTAGAAAAGAATATTCCTATAGTGATTAAAAATACTTTTAAACCTAAGGATCAAGGAACTTTTATTACCCGAAAGGTAGAAGAACGAAAAAAACCAGTAACTGGGATTAGTCATATTGATAGTATTGCAATCATTTCTCTAGAAGGAAGCGGCATGGTTGGTATTCCTGGGTTTTCTAAACGTTTATTTGAAGCTTTATTTTTAGAAAATATAAATGTAATTCTTATTACACAAGCTTCGTCTGAGCATTCTATATGTCTTGCTGTCGAAGCTTCTGAAGCAGAGAAAGCCAAAAGCATTTTGGATACTACATTCGAATTTGAGATTTCTAAACATAAACTAGATCCTGTAAAAATAGAAAATGATGTCGCTATCGTAGCATTGGTTGGTGATAATATGTACCATCATCAAGGGCTAAGTGGGAAAATGTTTAGCACATTGGGTAAAAACAATGTAAATATAAGAGCTATTGCACAAGGTGCTTCAGAAAAAAATATCTCTGTAGTAATTACAAAAAAAGATATCAAAAAAGCACTTAATATATTACATGAACGGTTTTTTGAGGTAAAAACGAAACAGTTAAATCTATTTATAACTGGTGTAGGAAATGTAGGAAGTAAGTTAATCGAACAACTTCAACAGCAAAATAAATATCTTAAAGATAAATTGCGTTTAAAAATTCGTGTGATCGGAATGTCAAACTCCAAAACAATGATTTTCAATGAAACTGGAGTTGATCTTAATGCATGGCAAGAGACTCTTGCACAAGGAGAAAAAACCAGTGCAGAATCATTTTTCGCCAAAGCAAAAAAAATGAATCTACGTAATTCTATCTTTGTAGATAATACTGCAAATCCTAATATTGCTAAGATTTATAAACACTATCTAGCAGAAAGTATGGCTGTGGTAACTTGCAATAAAATTGCATGTGCCGATGAATATTCTAATTATGAAGAATTGCAAGATCTCTCCAGAAAATTTAATGCTCCGTTTTTATATGAAACCAATGTAGGGGCTGGTTTACCAATAATTGAAACGCTTAATAACTTAATTGCTTCTGGAGATACTATTCACAAAATACAGGCTGTATTATCAGGTAGTCTTAATTTTGTATTTAATAATTATACCGAAGAAGTTACTTTTCATGATATCGTAAAACAGGCTCAGCAAGAAGGATATACAGAACCTGATCCAAAGATAGATTTAAGCGGGATTGATGTAGCCCGAAAGATCTTGATCCTTGCTCGTGAAAGTGAAAAAGTTATGGAGCTTGAAAATATAGAGAATGAAGCATTTCTTCCTCAGGAAAGTATAGAAACCAAAAGTGTAGATGAATTCTTAAATTCACTAGCTCAAAATGAAGATCATTTTAAAGAAATTCTGGCAGAGGCCAACAAAAAACAATGTCGATTAAAATATGTAGCACAATATGAAGCAGGAAATGCCAAAGTAGGATTGCAGCATATACCTGTTGATCATCCCTTTTATAATCTCGAAGGAAGTGATAATATTGTACTTTTTTATACCGATAGATACCCTAAACAGCCTCTAATTGTAAAAGGAGCTGGTGCTGGAGCCGAAGTTACTGCTTCTGGCATCTTTGCCGATATTATCAGAATTGGTAAAAGTAAATAATATAAAATCAGTCTGATAATTAACAATGTACTAAAAAAGAACAGATGAAAAGTATCAAAATATTTGCTCCCGCTACAGTTGCTAATCTTTCTTGTGGATTTGACGTATTAGGATGTTGCCTAGATAATGTTGGTGACGAAATGGTAATTTCGATTACTTCAGAACCAGGAGTAAAAATAACAAAGATTGAAGGAGCTAACCTTCCTATGGAAACTCACAAAAATGTTGCTGGTGTTGCGGTTGAAGCATTTCTTGAAGCATACGGAAAAAACATAGGAGTTGCTATTGAAATTTACAAAAAGATAAAAGCAGGTAGCGGAATAGGAAGTAGTGCTGCCAGTAGCTCTGGTGCCGTTTGGGGTGTAAATCATTTATTGGGCAATCCATTTACCACTCACGAATTGGTAAAATTTGCTATGGAAGGTGAGAAATTGGCGAGCGGCAATGCACATGCAGATAATGTTGCTCCTGCCCTTCTTGGCGGATTTACTTTGGTACGTAGTTATGATCCGCTGGATATTATAAAACTACATTCTCCAAAAGATTTGGTGATGACAGTTATTCATCCAAAAATCGAAGTAAAAACATCTGATTCCAGATCTGTAATCAAACATAAAGTAACTTTAAAAAAAGCAATTCACCAATGGGGGAATGTAGGGGGATTTGTTGCTGGATTGTTTACAGAAGATTATGAGTTAATCGGTAGAAGTTTAGATGATGTAATTATCGAACCATTACGATCCATTTTAATTCCTGAATTTAACAATGTTAAAAATGCAGCTATTGCAAAAGGTGCTTTGGGTTCTGGAATATCTGGTTCGGGACCTTCAATTTTTGCGCTTAGTAAAGGGATGAAGATTGCAAACGATGTAGCAGATGTGATACAAGATATTTACAACAAAACAGGAATTAATTTTGACATACACATTTCAAAAATTAATAGCAAAGGAATTAAGATAATAGAAGAAACTGAATACAGAAAATAAAAAATAATGCAATACTATAGTTTAAATAATAATGCAGCAAAAGTATCTTTCTCTGAAGCTGTAATAAAAGGTTTAGCTCCAGATAGAGGATTATACTTTCCAGAAAGTATAACACCATTACCCAGTTCGTTTTTTGAGAACATAGAACACCTAGATAACATTGAAATTGCCTATCAGGCTATACAACAATTTGTTGGAGATGAAATTCCTGAACCAGAACTACGCGATATTCTGGCTGATGTTTTAAGCTTTGATTTCCCAGTAGTAGAAGTCGAAAATAATATAGGAACCTTAGAACTATTTCATGGTCCAACAATGGCTTTTAAAGATGTAGGAGCCCGTTTTATGGCACGATGCTTAGGATATTTTAATAGAAATAACAAAAATCAGGTTACTGTTTTGGTTGCTACTTCTGGGGATACAGGTGGTGCAGTCGCAAATGGTTTTTTAGGAGTAAAAGGTGTACATGTTGTTATTCTCTATCCAAGCGGAAAAGTAAGTGAAATACAAGAGAAACAATTAACCACACTAGGTAAAAATATAACAGCTCTAGAAGTCGATGGGGTTTTTGATGATTGTCAGGAAATGGTAAAAACCGTATTTCTGGATACTAGCATTACCGATCATAAACAATTAACCTCGGCAAATTCTATTAATGTAGCGCGATGGCTTCCGCAATTATTTTATTTCTTATTTGCCTACAAACAAGTTAAACATAAGAAAAAAGATATTGTATTTTCTGTTCCTAGTGGTAATTTTGGTAATATTTGCGCAGGAATCGTTGCTCATAAATTAGGGCTTCCTGTTAAGCAATTTGTAGCCTCGACAAATATAAATGATACTGTTGTTAGATATTTAGAAACTTCAGAATATCAACCAAAACCATCAAAAGCTACCATTTCTAATGCAATGGATGTAGGTAACCCAAGTAATTTTATCAGAATACAACAACTTTTTAATCATAGTTTTACTGAGCTTAAGAATAATTTCTCCGCATATAGTTTTAATGATGATCAGACCAGAGAAGCTATGAAAATGATATACAATAAAACAGGTTATATTACTGATCCTCATGGTGCTGTTGGATATTTAGGTCTTAAAAAACAGGAGCTCGATACTAATGAATATGGCATATTTCTAGAAACTGCACATCCTGTGAAATTTCTAAATATAGTTGAAGAAACTCTGAGCATAACTATAGACATCCCTAATCAAATCCAAAAAGTGATGGATAAAGAAAAACATAGCATAATGGTAAATAGTTATGAAAAACTAAAAGAGTTCTTACTTAAGTAAGAACTCTTTTAGTTTTTCATTTTTTAAATCGTTATTCAGCTAGGGATTTCATTACTCCGTAAACAATATCGGTAGTAGATGCTAAGTATTTGAAATTTACTGTTGTGTATTTATCCTCACTCTGACGTACATATGGTGAGTTATCTGCATTTTTTAATTCTGCAGTAAGTGTAACGGTTTCGAAACCAAAATTGGCAAAAAATCTACTCTCGGGAGTAGCTACTTCTCTCTTATAGATAGGTACTGGAGATTCTAAACGATATAAAGATTCTAAACTAAGGCTTGAGGCTAACATCTCAATGGCTCGATCTTCATCATTATCCCATCCTATATAATCAAATCGGTGCATTGAATGAATTTTGTATTTTTTATCTTTTATTTTTTTAGTAAACATTCTCGTACCTACCATATTACTTTTCCAGTGGTCAAAAAATACTACTATAAAATTTCTGTTGCGCTCCTCTAATTCTGCAATTTTCATTGCAGCATAATATGCAATGGCAATACCCGTAGCATTATGAAGCGCACCAGGACTATCTTCAACAGTATCATAATGTGCTGCTATAATAACATATTCATCACTACGATTGGTAGAAGGAATGTTTGCATAAATATTTACACCTTTAAATATATTTCCGTTCTTATCCTTTACATTATAAGCATGTTTTTCGGGTTTAATTCCTATATCCTTTAAAGAATTAAATAAAAAATCAGCAGTAACTTTCCTTTCAGAATTACTTGCTCTACTTTTTAGTTTTTTCTTGCCTTTTATGGGTTTGTGACCTGTAAGTTTGGCAACAATTTCTTTTTGGATATTAATAATCTCTGCTTCTTTTCGATCTTGTTCAGTCTGAGCTGGGGCCATCTGAAATACGAAAATAAATACGAATAAAAATTCTCTATAATAATTCATTTTGTAGGTTTTGTATTTTTTTCCCTTTATAAATTTATGAAAAATTTGTAATTATACAATTTTGTACTTTTATTGCTTAATAATAATACTTTAATATGTCTTTTGCAAAAACCATACCTTTTATTTTCGTAACACTATTATCTGTTCAATGTGGCAATAATACCAAGACCAAAAACTTATTAAGTACATCAGAAAGTTGGACAAGTAAAGTTATTGAATTTCCTTTAGAATTTGCTACTTCTTTAGAATATTCGGGTATCGAATATGTACGTTTTGCTCCAGGATGGGGAAAAGAAGGTGCTTCTGACTATTTTTCATATACATTTTTATGGAATTTAGATGAGAACCCACGGCTATCTGCCAAAAAAATTGAATCTGAAATGGAAATTTATTTTGATGGTTTAATGCGTTTGACATCCAAAATGGATTCTAAACAGAAGAACGAAATACCTAAGTCTAAAGCTTTTTTTGAAAAAGTAAATGATTCTGTATATGTAGGAAAAATACTTACTTATGATGCTTTTACTACAAAAAAAGAGTTGAATTTAAATGTTACAGTACATTATAGTAAGTGTGAATTACAGAATAAGCATCTTGTATTGTTTAATTTATCTCCGAAATCCCTCGAACATCAAATCTGGAAGAAATTAAAAAAGGTTACAATTGATATTGATTGTTAATGATAACATTTTTTTGCTTCCTAAATTGCAATACAAAACCTATAGCTTTACTTTATAAAAATCAACACAAGCATAACAAATTCAATAACTTAGACAATAAAAATAGAATGAAATCTGTAGAAATAACTGAAGTATATTTTAGATAAATCTAATCTATAACATTTTATTCTTTTTTTTAAAGCTTTTTTGTTACCATATATTATTATTGGTTAAAGGTGTAGCCCTATGCAAGTAAAAAAATGTTTTATCTGGTCACAAAACCGCTATTTTTTACTTAAATCAAAAAAGTTTAAATCACTTCAGTATTATACTGAAAAAACATTGTATACCTACACAAAGTTTTTTACATTCGACATCAATTTTACAACACTAAGTTATCATAGATTATGCAAAATACTGCTTTAACAGAAATTCATACTGCTTTGGGAGCAAAAATGGTTCCTTTTGCTGGTTATAATATGCCCGTATCTTACGAAGGTGTAAATGTAGAACACGAAACAGTGCGTAAAAGTGTTGGGGTTTTTGATGTATCTCACATGGGGGAGTTTCTCATTACTGGTCCTAATGCATTAGACCTTATCCAAAAAGTAACTTCTAATGATGCTTCTAAGTTAGTAGACGGAAAAGCACAATATAGCTATTTACCAAATGATAAAGGCGGAGTTGTTGATGATTTGATTGTATATAGAATGACTGATCAAAAATATCTTATGGTTGTTAACGCTTCTAATATCAAAAAAGACTGGGATTGGATAAGTAGCCATAATACAATGAAGGCTGATATGCGTAATGTCTCTGATGAATATTCTTTGTTAGCAATACAAGGACCAAAAGCTGCTGATGCTATGCAATCATTAACTTCTGTTGACCTTGATGCAATGAAATTTTACACTTTTAAAGTTTCGGATTTTGCTGGAGTTGAACATGTCATTATTTCTGCTACAGGATATACGGGCAGTGGCGGTTTTGAAATCTATTGTAAAAATTCTGAAGCAGAACAAATCTGGAGCAAAGTATTAGAAGCTGGAGCAGATTATGGTATTAAACCTATTGGTCTTGCTGCAAGAGATACATTACGGTTAGAAATGGGATATTGCCTATATGGTAACGATATTAATGATACCACCTCTCCTATTGAATCTGGATTAGGATGGGTTACCAAATTCTCAAAAGATTTTATTAATGCAGAAGCCTTAGCCAAAGAAAAAGAGCATGGTGCAGAGCGAAAATTAATTGGTTTTGAGCTAGATGAACGTGGCATTCCTCGTCATGATTATGATATTGTAGACGGAAACGGAAATAGTATTGGGATAGTAACCTCGGGCACTATGTCACCATCTTTAGGAAAAGGAATTGGTCTTGGATATGTCCCATCGATTTTTGCAAAACCAGGAAGCAAAATAAATATTCAGGTTCGCAAAAATGTAATTCCTGCAACAGTAGTAAAGTTGCCTTTCTACAAAGGGTAGTTTTACAATAAAAATAGTATAGTTAAGTTTCAAAGTTACAGTAGTAATGTTTGGAACTTAATTTTTTTATACAATTAACATTGAAGAAAATTTTAATCATAGGAGCTAGTGGTTTTATAGGGAATGCGCTATATAAAGAGCTCAATTCTTATTTTGACACCTATGGTACATATCGTACAGATAATCCTTTTTTTGATAGAAATCAAAAATTTTTTCAATATGATATGGAATTGGAAGATATCTCTATTTTACTGGATAATCTTAAACCTACTACTATTATAACTGCTCTTAGAGGCAACTTTAATTCACAATTAGATGCACATAAACGTATCATACAATGGATTCAAAAACATAAATGTCGACTTATTTTTATCTCCAGTGCTAATGTATTTGATTCTTTCAGTAACTACCCATCATATGAATATGACAAAACGCTTAGTGATAGCGTTTTTGGTAGGTTCAAGATCAAAATTGAAAATGCATTAATGCGATTGCCTGTTCATAAATATGTAATAGCTCGTGTACCTATGGTTTTTGGTTCTACTACGCCGAGAATACAAGAGCTTAAAACTCTTCATGACCTTAGAGCACCTATAGAAGTTTTTCCTAATGTAATTATTAATGCAACTTCTATATCTAAACTAACACAGCAAATACACTATATCATTAATCGCAATAAGAAAGGAGTTTTTCACCTTGGGAGTACTGATCTTATTTATCATCTTGATTTAATCAAAGAAATTTGTGATGCTTTACAATTAGATGATCCGGTTTTCAAACAAGTCTATGATTCTAATAATGATCGTTATCTTGCTGTTTTACCAAAAGATAATAAACTTCCAAAAAATCTTCAGATTACTACACAACAGGTTATTGACTCTGTAATTGCAAAATGATTCTTAATATATTGACAACTGGTTATAAATACTATATATTCCTATTATCTTTGTGTTATGATTAAAGATGGAAAAAAAATCATATTATTTGATGGTGTTTGCAACTTATGCAACACTACTATCCTGTTTATCATTAAACGGGATAAAAACGATGTATTTCGTTATGCTCCATTACAAAGTAAAATTGGTAAAAAATTAATCGCAGAGCGAAATATAGATTCTAAAAAATTAGACTCTATATTATTGATTGAACCTGATATTGCTTACTACTATAAATCTACAGCTGCTCTGCATATTGCAAAGCAACTCTCTGGTATATATCCCCTACTTTCTGTTTTTCTTGTTTTACCTAGATTCTTTAGAGATTGGATTTACGATATTATTGCTAAAAACAGATATAAATGGTTTGGTAAAAAAGAAAGTTGTATGATTCCAACTCCAGAGCTCAATGCTCTTTTTATAGATCAATAGTAATTAAATCTGTATCTACACTCCTTTATTTGGTTTCTTCTGGATTAATAATCGAAGAATCATTTGCTTGCTGTTCTTTTCTCAACTCATTTGATTGAGCATCTAATTTATTGATATTGTCTATATGCACAATACCTAAACATATTACAGCAAAAACAATAAGCATTATAGGTAGTAAAAGCCGTTTCATCATTATAAGTATTTATGTGATACTTCAAATGTATAAATAAGAATGATACGGTGTAAGGGGGTTATAACTAAGAATACTCAGGGGGTTTTTCCCCTACTAAAATTACAAACAAACAACTTCAAAAAAAATGCAAAGTATGATACCAAAACGGGGATTATAACCTGGAAACTAGACATTTATTCTAATCAAAAGTTAAAAAAGCAATTTTCTTACCAGATTAAATATCCAAAAAGCAAACAGATTACCCTTTAACGTTGAAATGTATAACGAAAACCATCTTTAAACTGTTCGTCAACGATAAATTCATTAGTTGTAATCTCAAAATTACCTAAGTTTCTTTCATTGACGATCAGTTCTTTATTACCATTTATAGTAATAATAGAAAAAGTATAAATTCCTGTTGGAAATAAATCTTCGGTAGAAGAATTAGCAGCGTTATTATTAGTTACTTCTACTCTTTTTTTAGTATCATCAAAATCCCAAACTATAACTCCTTTTTCAAAATCGTCATTTATACCTGCAAACCCTCCTGTAACATTTATCAAATGCCAAACCCCTGTCAACTCAGATGGATTCTGAGTCGGGTCAACTAGGTTACTATCATCATCTCCACTACAACCAATCATTACAAATAAGAATACTACATAAATAAAATGTTTCATCACAATTATTTTTGGTTACTATTTATATAACAATAGATGAATCACATATAGTATTCGTTGCGTTAACAAATGCTAAATATTATAATATATTACCTTATCATTATCAAAATTTAATTAAATCAAGGTTTCTGCAATGTGTTCTATTTCATCCAAAAGAGCTTCCAGATCATCTTCCTGCGTTAGCGGATTCATAATCGTAGCTCTTAAATAACGATGCTCTCCTATTGTTGTCTGAACAATATAAAATTTTCCAGATTTCACTAACCATTGGCGAATAGCATTATTAAGAGTATTAAGATTTTCACTATCTGTTTTGAGATATCTGAAATTAATAATATTAGCTTCTGGTTTTAAGGCTAATTCAAAAGAAGATCGTTTACTTACCATTTTAGCAAAAACCGAACCCAAATCATAAAGTGTATCAATATTTTTTTCGAATATTTCTTCTCCATACGTTTTGAGGATGGTATACACCTTGATAGACATCATTAATTTTGTACATTCAAAAGTTCGTTTTCCCGAATTGTACCATTCTCTGGTATGTTGAGAATCCCAAAGGTATTGGGCTTTTTGGGCAAATGTTTGATATGCATTTTCTTCTTTCTTAAAAATTAATGCCGTGTTTAAAGCAGGAGTCATTAACATTTTATGAAAATCTATAATCACAGAATCGGCACGAGATATTCCATTGGTTAAATGCTGATATTTTTGTGAGAATACCACTCCTCCACCATGTGCTCCATCAATGTGAAACCACAAATTATTTAGTGCTGCAAAATCGGCTAATGCTTCTAAATCATCATATGATCCTGTGGCAGTAGAACACGCACAACCGATAAGTGCAATCACATGAAATCCATTAGATTTAGCATTATCTAGATACTCATCTAGTACACTTGTATCTATTTTAAAATCTTTATCCACTGGTACTTTAATAATTCCTTCGCTTCCTAAACCTAGAATTCTGGCTGCTCTATCAATACAATAATGTGCTTCTTCAGAAACCATAACTGCCAATTTTTCATGATGCCCCTGTTCCCAAATGGCAGACGGAGCTTTAGCTTTGCGCGCTGCTAATAAAGCAGTAAGGTTTGCCAAAGTACCTCCTGAAGTGAGAAAACCTGAAGTTTCTGTAGTATATCCAATTTTTTGCGCTACAAAATCAGTAACGATCTTTTCAATTGCATTAGCCGCCATTCCCATTTCATACACACCAGTGCCGTTATTTAATACATCAGATATCAAACCAGCTAAAGTTGAAACCAATGCGGGAACTGCAACCTGATGACCAATATATCTGGGATGATGTACCTGAATCGAATGATCCAAAATATTTTTAAATACATCTAGTGTTCCCGAATCTGATGCAAAATCCTCTTTCCAATAGGATAATTCTTCATCAGGATTACGAAAAGGTAGTACAGGATGTTCTCGATCAGTTTGGACTTTCTCTAAATGATCTGCTAGTAAATCAATAACTTGATGTCCCATCTTTCTAAAATCTGAAGGATCATAAGCTTTCTCTAATATATCTGTTTTTGGTATTATATTCTGCATGTCGTGTATTAGAATTATATCTTTTAATATTACATATATAAAAAATTAGTAATCAAGAAAAAGTCAGCCTGCAAAACAAGCGGTTAAAGTATCAACTACATTAAGACAATCTACCAGAATAGCAGGCTGACAAGTTCTGATCAGTAATTCTCCAATATGCGCAATGGATTAAACAAACATTTAAACATTTCAAAATTAGTTATCCATATTTATAATAAAAAATACTTAATTTTGATAGACTAATAACAAAAAGTAATAAATGACGCTTCAGCAAATAAAAAGTGTAGTTGTATTATCAGAGAAATTAAATTTTACAAGAGCGGCAGAAGAACTAAACATTGTTCAACCAGCTTTAAGCAGGCAAATTAAGCAGTTAGAAGAACAGATAGGTGTTATTTTATTTATAAGAGATAAACGTAACGTAAAACTTACTCCTGCTGGACAACATTTTGTAAAAGAAGTAAAAAAGCAACTCACTCAACTAGAAAGATTAAAGAAACAAACTGTTAATATTCATAATGGGCATGCTGGAGAGATTAATATAGGATTTACACATTCTATAATGCAGACGATTCTGCCCGAGATTCTAAAAACAATTAATTGTCAAATACCTGGTATAAAAACAGTTTTAAAAGAAATGAATAATCGAGATCAGTATCTGGCATTACAACAAAATGAATTGGATATTGGTTTTGCCACAAACCCAATGGTTCCTTTTAATTTAAAAAGTAAAGTGCTTCGTATTGATAATTTTTTAATACTATTACCCCAAGATCATCCTGTTGACAAACATAATTATACCGATTTTTCTGTTTTCTCTAATGAGGAGTTTATATTTCCATCGGTATCAGATGGTCCTAATTATGTTCATATCCTAAAATCTATCTGTATTGATGCTGGTTTTGCTCCAAAAATTATTCACGAAACAGATTCTGCAAGTACCAGTTTCAGGCTTGTCGAAGCTGGACTAGGAATTTCTTTCGAACCTGTATCTTCATTACAGGGACATGAGTTTCCTATAAAAATTATTGAATTAAAAGATATAAAACAGAAGGCACAACTAACTATGATGTGGAATCCTGAAAGAGAGGAAGAATATCCATTATTATTTGAGTTACTTAAAAACTGGGCTATTAGCTAAATATAAATACTCTAATTTACCCTTTATAATCATCGTCCCATTCTTTTACATTGGGTTCACCTAATTTACCAACCGATTTTGCTACAATCATAGACACAGTAGCATCTCCAGTAACATTAACTGTTGTTCTTAACATATCTAAAGGTCTGTCTACTGCAAAGATTAGTGCCAAACCAATTGGTAATTTATCTGACGGGAAGCCAATGGCTTCTAATACAATAACTAACATTACCATTCCTGCTCCAGGAACAGCTGCCGATCCTATTGAAGCTAATAAAGCGGTTAATACAATAGTAATTTGATTACTAAACGTTAACCCTTCTGGCCAAAGCACTTGCATAATAAATACAGAAGCTACCGCCTGATACAAGCTGGTTCCATCCATATTAATAGTGGCACCAACTGGTAATACGAAACTAGATACTTCTTTATCTACACCAATATGCTCTTCTACTCTTTCCATGGTAACAGGAAGCGTAGCTGCACTAGAACTTGTTGAAAATGCTAATAATTGTGCAGGACTGATTTCTTTTAAAAACCATAACGGAGATTTTTTGGTAATAATAGCAACCAACATGCAATAGAATACGATCATTAAAGCTAGTCCAAATATCACAACACCAGCATATTTTAATAATGCTAACAGTATATCGGGATCATCAGAAGTAACCACTACATTAGCCAATAGAGCAAAAACAGCGTATGGAGCTGTAAGCATAATCAAATCGACCATCTTTAATACTACATCATTTAAGCTATCAAAGAATTTTTTGAGAGGTTCTGATTGCGAAGGTTTTATTAATAACATACTGATACCAAGAAAAATGGCAAAGAATATCACTTGCAACATCATCTTATTATTGCTCATCGCTTTGAAAGCATTTTGGGGTACCATGTCTACAATAAATTGTAAGGGACCACTTTCTTTTTGTCTGCTCGCTTCTGCAATACGTTCTGATATCTTGGCATTGCTAGCATATTCTGTGGCAAGTTTTTCTATAGTTTCGGGAGTAATTCCGTTCCCTGGTTTAAAAACATTAACCAGTAGTAAACCAATCGTTATTGCAATCACCGTAGTTAAGATATAAATAACGATAGTTCTTCCTCCTATAAGTTTAAATTTTGAAATATCTTTTAGATCCGAGATTCCTTTGATCAAAGAGGCTAAAATTAAGGGAACTGCAATTAGTTTCAACAGATTTACAAATATGGTACCCAAAGGGGCAATCCAATCACCAGTAAACCCCTTTCCCCATGAGATTGTTGTCATTAAAAACCCGAATACGATACCTAGTATCATTCCGATCATGATTTTCCAATGCAGTGCGATTTTTTTCATGCAAAAAAATTATTTTTTAAACCAAACAGCACCGAAGATATAAATTTAAAATAAAAAACAATGTATAATACTAATTTTTATCCTTTATTGGTTTTGGGAATGAAATCTTAATAAACTCTTCGATAAAACAAGTGAATTTATAAAAGACCTAAGTTTTACAATTGAAGTGATTTAGTCTTTACTTTACTAGAATCTACATGGTTTTACTTCTTAATCGTTCTATTCATTAGCCAATAGTCTACCAATACCAATGCAGCCATAGCTTCTACAATAGGTACTGCTCTGGGAACAACACAAGGGTCATGTCTTCCTTTTCCCTGCATAGTAACCATATTACCATTTTTATCGATGGTTTCCTGATCCTGCATGATGGTTGCTACGGGTTTAAAGGCTACATTGAAATAAATATCCATTCCATTAGAGATTCCTCCCTGTATGCCACCAGATAGATTAGTTTGCGTAGTTCCGTCAGGGTTAAAAAGATCATTATGCTGGCTTCCTTTTAGTTCTGCTCCTGCAAAACCACTTCCATATTCAAATCCTTTAACTGCATTAATAGATAGCATAGCTTTCCCTAATTCGGCATGTAGCTTGTCAAAAGCTGGTTCTCCTAACCCTACCGGTACGCCAGAAATAACACAACTTACCACCCCGCCAACGGTATCTCCTTCTTTTCTGATCTGTTTGATGTAGTGTTCCATTTCCGAAGCCATCTCAGGATCTGGGCATCGCACTATATTACTTTCGGTTAATGATAAATCGATTGCTGTATATGGTTTCTTAAGTTTTATAGCTCCAACACCACTCACATAGGCGTTAATCTTAATTTCTGACAATACCTGTCTGGCGATAGCTCCGGCTACCACTCTACTTGCCGTTTCTCTTGCCGAAGAACGTCCTCCTCCCCTATAGTCTCTAATGCCATATTTCTGATCATAGGTATAATCTGCATGCGAAGGGCGATATGAATCTTTGATATGAGAATAGTCTTTAGATTTTTGATTTGCATTTTTGATCACGAACCCAATAGGAGTTCCTGTAGTAACCCTTTCAAAAATACCAGAATAAAACTCTACGGTATCTGGTTCTTTACGTTGTGTTACAATTGCCGATTGACCTGGTTTACGGCGATCCAGTTCTTTTTGAATAGCTTCTAAATCAAGTGTTACACCAGCTGGGCAGCCATCAATGACCCCTCCAATTGCTACTCCATGTGATTCTCCAAAAGTGGTTACCTTAAATAGATTGCCAAAAGTATTTCCTGCCATGCATACAATTTTTAGCAAATGTAATTTTTAATCTTTAAAAATGCAGTAGTATTATGATATAAAAAACATATATTTACTTGATTTTGTAACGTGTATCCCATTCCTAAATCAAGTTCTGAGCAGATTTTAAATCTTTCTCAATGGTAAAGAATTTCATAACTTCCTTTCCTTTTAGAAAGATTGAGAATGGGATATATAGAGGTTAATTTAAAGACAAGTCAGCGCAGTTATAAACTAGAGCCTCTTAATTTAATAACATTTCCCTGCTGAGAAGTCGGTATGACTTTATCTAGCATCAAGCCAAACATACTTTAGAATCATCAAGTCTTGCTCTTTTTTTACTTCATACTTCAAACTCAAGATGAGTTCTTCTTTAAAAACAATTTCGTAGTTATGATGACTTATTCAACATAAGTATACTTGACTTAATACTAGCAGTCACAAAACACAACTTTTATATTTACACTTCAATAAAATTATTGTTTACTTCTACAATATGTTCATTATTACGAGCTGTAATAATTTGCTTATATCTGTTTTTTAATGTAGCTAATTGATTATAAATTGTTTGGTATTTCCCTATTTCATCTAATTCTATATGAGCATCAATACGATTGATTAATTTTTCGTAAACGATTACTGTTTGGGGTCTTAGTATAGTTACCGATTTTTTTTCTCTATCACTTTCTTCTTGTATACGTTGTTGATATTTTTTGTTAAAAGCATTGTTTGCTGTTTCTACATCTTCAATCCATTCCTCTAACCCAAGCAACATCAGCGCTTTTTTATATTTTTCTATAGTTTTACAATCATTTACAAAATTTTGTAATATTGTACTCTCGCTTTCATTATTCATTCTGGCGATACCACTACCATAGCTATCTAAACGTTCTAATAATAATTGAGCTGCGGCTTTTTTAGCAGGGGTTTTATGGTAGGTAAACATGATAAAACCATATCTGGTTCCTGTAATAGCACTATCTCTTTCTTCATCAAGAATCTCAAGTTCTCTGGTAAGCGGTTTTCCTTGTTCGTATAATATACTATCATCTAAGCCTAATACCATAATATGAAGGGCAGTTACAAATGAACTAATTTGTAAATCTTTTGGGTCATTGGTATTGCATATCTCTACTGTTGATCGCATAGCTTCAATAAATTCTTCTTTGTGTAATTGTTTTAATTCGGTTTTTGTTAACATGAGTATTATATTCTTTAAAGTGAAATGTAAAAGTATGCATATTCAAAATGTACTTATGGGGGGAGAATCACCTTTTTTTTATTAGAAAATCCTTACAAAGTGAAATCTAATAGTACTCCTATGTACTATAATTCTGATAACAGATTAGCTATTTGCACTTTGTATATTAGAATTCTGGTAAC
>CAKMZM010000047.1 GCA_929200365.1 uncultured Flavobacteriaceae bacterium
TCAAACGACTCTGAAGATTCTAAAAAAGACACTCAAATTTAAAAATGTAACAGAATAAAAAAATGACTAAAAATAAACGACTTACAATAGGTGAAGGAAAAATTAGTGGTTACCTATCTATTTTTTTGGCTATTGTATGCTTTGGCATAACAATCTGTGCTTATTTCCCAGAGTACCTAACTACTAGTGATTTTAGAGACCTATACAAGCCAAATTATATCAGATGGACTCTTTTAGGAGTTCTAGCGTTATCATTTGCATTTGCATTAACAAGTTTTATTTTGAGCAAAAAAACAAAACTTGGTTTCTTTGCTGTTTTAATCATTGCCACAACAATTTTACTAGGCACTGGTATACCAGAATACCAAGAAATTGATTCTAAATCGATTACAATTGGGTTGGATTGGCTTCTATTAGACATTCTCATATCTGCTTTTATCTTTATTCCCATCGAACTATTTTTACCTAAAAGGCTTGAACAGACAAAATTTCATGAAGAATGGAAAACAGATTTACTCTATTTTATTATTGGTCATTTGCTTATTCAGGTTACTGGAGTTCTTGTTCAACTTCCTTCTGTTATAGCTTTCTCTGGCATTGGCTTAAGTGGACTTCACCAATGGACTCAATCGATTTGGTTTCTACCTCAATTATTTCTTGCTTTATTTGTATCTGATTTATTTCAATGGACAGGACATTATTTTTTTCATAAACTTCCCTTCCTATGGCGTTTCCATGCTGTACACCATTCTACAAAAGATATTGATTGGTTAGCTGGTTCTAGAACTCATTTTCTTGATTTAATTGTCGTTCGTGCGGTTTCATTTCTACCAATTTATGTGTTTGGATTTAGCATACCTGTTTTTACCACCTATATTGTAATTGTCTCCATTCAAGCCGTATTAGCCCATTCAAATACACGAATTAATTTTGGATTTTTACGTTATGTCTTTGTAACGCCTCAATACCATCATTGGCACCACTCTGATGACCCAAAAGCTTATGACAAGAATTTTGCGATTCATTTTCCTTTTATTGATATGATCTTTGGGACCTATTATCCAATGGGAAAAACATGGCCAGAAAGCACGGGTCTTGGTGATGTAAAATTCCCTAAAGGTTTTATTAGACAATTCATCTTCCCCTTCATTAAAAACCCAGCAAATAGTAATGAAATTGAAAATCCTAGTGAACGATAGACATTTACAGCTCTGGAGATTCTAAAAAAGATACTCCAATTTAATATCCATAAATAAAAAAACCTCTGAAAATCATAGAGAAATTCAGAGGTTTATTTGAGTATGATAAATTACTCGATCATAATAGTATCTTCTAAGATATTCCCTAAATAGTCGATACAGGAATCGAAGTCTTCAAATATGCAGGTTGAAGAAATCAAATCTGGAATGATATCAATTCGTTCCATCATATATCTTGGTTGCTTCAGTAATCCTACAAAAAGAATTTTAATATTCTTTTGCTGCAAATTCATGATCATTTCTTCCATTGCATATAGGCCTGATTGATCCATATATTGCATACGATCCAGACGCATAATCACAACAGAAGAAGTATCTGGGATCTGAGTTGCCAATTGCTGAAAATCACTCGTAGATCCAAAGAATAATGGACCCTTAAGATGTTTGATGAATACTTCTTCTTTTAATTTACGAGGAAAACCTTTTTCATCTTTCCAGGCTTCTTCTCTAAGTGATTTCACATCAGAACGTTCTGCGGTAAGGTCTCCGATTTTTTTCATAAACATAAGTGATGCTATCACCAATCCGATTCCAACAGCATAAACCAGATTCCAGAAGGTAGATAATATCAACACGATTAACATAATCAATACTTCAGAACTTAGCTTAATAGGACCTACCTTAATATCTCTTGGTAAACTTGGTATTGCTTTTAGCCCTTTATAATCCATCACACCAATCCCTACGGTAATCAATATCCCTGCAAGTACTGCAGCGGGTATTTTTGAAGCTACTGGGGCAAGTCCCAACATAACAATAAATAATACTAACCCAGCAATCATCCCTGATAACTTAGTTTTACCACCAGAATTAATATTTACCACAGTTCTAATAGTAGCACCAGCACCAGGAATACCTCCAAACAATGCCGCGATACTGTTTCCTATTCCCTGTCCAACTAATTCTTTGTTGGGTTTATGTTTGGTCTTAGTCATATTATCTGCTACGACACTAGTTAACAATGAGTCAATTGCTCCTAATAACGCCAAGGTAAGTGCTGTAAAAATATAAGGAGTAATACTACTAAGACTAAATCCAGTAAAAATTTCCCATTTAGGAATTGGCAATCCACTTGGGATTTCTTCTATAGGTCTATAATCCAATCCAAAACCAAAAGCAATACCAGACATTACTATCAGGGCTACAAGAGTACTAGGTACGGCCTTTGTAATACGTTTAAAACCATAGATAATAAAAATAGTACCTATTGCCAATAATAACTCTAACCAACTGATATTTCTTAATACTCTGGGGAATAGCTTTATAGCTCCCAAAGCACCAGATGCTTCTTTTGCTGCAAGAGTTTGGGATTCTTTAAGGATATCTTCTTGAGTAATTTTTTCTGCTCTAGAAATAGTTTCCTTAAAGTCTTCGAGCACCAGAATATCTTCTGCCGCTTCTTCTTTAAGGATATTTTCAAGGATTACTTCTTCTGCCTGTGGTTTGAATTGAGCTACAAACTCTGCATCTTCTTTAGGATAATAACCAAATGATGGTAATATTTGTGTGAGTAAAATGATGACGCCAATTGCTGTCATAAAACCTGATACTACTGGATATGGGATATATCGAATATATTTACCTAAACCAATAGCTCCTAATCCTATTTGCATCAATCCACTTAACAAAAAAACGGTTAAGATTGCGGGAAGAGCTTTTTCAACACTACCATCGTTGGCTGCGATAATTCCTGCAATAACTACCATACTTACCGCTGTCATAGGAGCGGTAGGACCTGAAATTTGTGTGCTAGTACCGCCAAAAAAAGCTGCAAAAAAACTAATAAAAATAGCACCGTACAATCCTGCTGTAGGTCCTAAACCTGATGATACACCAAAGGCCAACGCCAGAGGAAGTGCTACAATACCTGCGGTTAATCCACCAAATGCGTCTCCTTTTACATTACTAAATAAATCTTTAAACTTCATATTTTTTTTATTAATCGATAAAAATTAATTCTATCTTATCCATAAAACTCAACCCTTCCAGAATCAACATGATACATAGCTCCTATGATCTGAATATCTCCACTAGTTTCTAATTCTTTCAAAACCTCACTCTCATTTCTCATATTCTCTATAGTAAGCATCACATTTTGTTTAGAAACATTATTTACAAATTCGATATTACCAGAATTTCTAAGCAATGCATCTTTTGGTTCTTTTACGGTTTCTACAGCAGGTTTTATTTTACTTAACAAGCTTGTAATATTACCTAATTTAACATTATCACAAGCTCCTTTTACTGCACCACAACTTGTATGACCCAGAACAACAACTAATTTAGATCCTGCTACTTTACAAGCATACTCTATACTTCCTAAAATATCTTCGTTTACAAAATTACCTGCTACTCGTGCACTAAAAAGATCACCTATACCTTGATCAAAAACAATCTCTACAGGAACTCTTGAATCTATACAACTAAGAACTGCTGCAAAAGGATATTGACCTCCTTTAGTATTTTTAACTTGATCTAATAAATTTCTATTCGCCCTTAAGCTTTTTAAAAAGCGTTGATTACCTTCTTCTAGGTATGTTAATGACATTTGAGGTGTCATTTTTGATTGTGTTTCTTTAGTTTGTGTTTCCATATACTTTTTTTAATTTGCATTATCATAGTTCTTATTTAGAGATAGTGTTTAAAACTATTCATTAAAAACTAATTCAATACCCTATCTCATTTGGGTTTTGAAAAATTATGTATTCAATTTGTTAATTATTTTTTCTATTACGAATGACATCAACACAAGGTGATTTAGAGAATTTAAAATGAAATTCTGAGTATGTTTCAAATCATGAGCATACAAGATATTTGAATGAGCTAAGTATTTAACTTATTGAACATCAAAAAATTGCTTTCAAAAAACAAGATGTTTAATCATACACATACAGGCATCTTCATCGTTTGATGTTTATATTATTTCAGGTGGTGGGGTAGTATATTCTATAAATATAGGAGAGTTTTGAATATAAAATTCTGGATACCGTTTATTTCTCAGGTTTAATATGGTAGTCATTACACCCATATAATATTGGGAAATTTTATCTTTTTCAGAATTTTCTTGTTCTACTGGATCAGAGTTTTCTTCGGTATCTTCAATACTAAATACAATTTCGGTTTTACTTCCTTCATATAGATGCATTAACTCAATACCATAATCACCTAGATTCAGAAAAAATCCGAATACTATCAATAATCTGGTGATTTGAAGTTTAATCATCACTATAGAACAGTTGCTTAGGAAACAAAAATAATAGTATTGCTTCCAAATGTTGTTAATGTATTGCAAATTTTATTAACCAAATTATAACTCTCGTAAATCGGTTTTAGGAATCCAACCTATTTTGCCATCAGCAAGTTTAATTTTTTTCCAATCATTTACGGTTTCTGTCACCTGTACTTTGGTTCCTTCATGAAGTTCAAAAACTTCTTCACTTCTGAGGTTTGGTTCACTTTTTATAGTTGTCTCCTGAGCAAAAATAATAGCAAACTGATTGTTTTTTATGTCATTATATTGTCTAAAAGCAAAAAACACTCCAAATAATCCAAAAATCAGTATTACCCATGAACTCACAAAGAATATTCTTTTTTTTGAAGAGCTTCGTGTTGTATAATACATAATAAACAGAATAACAAATACCACAATACAGGTCACCGAAAACCACGCCCAGCTATCAAAATTCATTATATTGGTAAACTTCTTAAGTGTTCTGGAAATAAAACCTTCTGGAATTACATCTATTGCATCTATTGTAGCTTTCTGTGCAAAAACCAGATTGTTTTTGATATCTTTATCATTAGGGGATAATGCTAACGCTTTTTCATAATAAAAAATACTGGGACCTATATTACTCAGTTTGTAATTTGCATTACCGAGATTATAGTACAAAGAAGCTGACTCCTGACCTGCATCCAGAACTGATTTATACGCATCTATGGCTTCCTGATATTTCTCTTGATTATATAATGAATTTCCTCTCTGAAATGCTTCTTCATTTTGAGAAAAACCTAATGTTATACTTAAAAAAACAAGTGCTTCAACTATTCTTTTCATATATTTATAGTTGTTTATCTATTGATGCAATTACTCTAGAGGCTTTATCATAATCTTGCTGCATTGCTGATGTAGAAGATGGAGTATATCTTGCAAACTCACAACTCTCTAGCAAGGTAATAAATTCTATAGATGTCGCGTCTTCAACATCACGTTCCTTTAGTAATCGCTGGATACGTTCTTTACTCATATCACTTGTCTGGATATGTAGTTTTGCTTTTAAATAATTGTGTAATGCTCGTTCCATAGCGATATAGAATTCTTTTTGATTTCCTAAATTCTTTTTAGCCTCAGAAAGATACTTACGCACCAATTTATCTGCTTTCCGAACTCGATTACCACTTACATCACTTAATCGTTCTTTTCTTTTTTTACCAAAGAAAAGAAATAGAGGAATCGCTAATAAAGGTACAGTTAATGATAGCCAATACACAGTAGATTTGAAAAAATGCTTTTTTTGAATTGGGTGAAGGTCAGCATTTAATTTCAAAAACCTAAACTGATTTCCTGTTTGAGTTACTAATTTTTTATTTGTTCCTCCAGATTCTGATGTAACGACTGTATCTCCCCCATCAGGACCATTTTTTACATTAATTACAATCTCATCTGATGTAATTCTTTTATAGGTTTCGGTTTTTAAGTCAAAGTAAGAAAACGAAATCGATGGTATCGGGTATTTACCCTTATATTGTGGCACTAAGGTATAGGTATCAGATATATTACCTCCCATACCTGTAAGGTTTGTTCGCACTCTTTCGTTATGCTGTGGTTCATATTGTTCTAAACCATTAGGTACATTAAGCTTGGGTAAATCAAATAATTTTAAATTACCATTACCAGTAACCAAAACCTTAGCATCTAAGGATTCTGTAGCATCCAGATTTGTTTTATTTGCAGTAACCTTAAAATCGAATTCTCCTACTGCTCCAGAAAAATCATCTGGTTTTCCTTGCAGAGGTAGTGGTTTTACCTCTATAGTTCTACTACCTGCCGCTACAGTTTTATTGACCGTTGTATACAATCTACCACCAAAGATGTCTCTTCTTTTTGTAGGAACATCTACAGAAACGGTTAAGGTGAGAGGTTCTATATTTAATTTGCCTGTCTTTTGTGGGTATAGGACTGTTTTACGAAGCACTACATAACGATATGGTTCTCCTTTGTATTCTCCGTTTTCAATTTTGAGTTGTTTCATATCGATAGCCTGACTCCAAAAATCACTATATTTTGGGCTATCTAGTTCTCGCCAATTACTTACACTAATTCTCGGACTCACGTATAGTTTATAAACTACTGTAATTGCCTCATTTAAATAAGGGTTTGCTTTAGAAACCTCTGCTATAAGATGAAGGTTCTCACTTGCCACAAAATCGGTATTATTACCATCCTTTGGTTTCTTTACAGCACCAGTAACCTCAATTCTAATGGGTAATGTTTTATATGTTTGCCCATCGATCTCTATAGTAGCTTGTTTTATAGTAAATTGCCCTCTACGTGTAGGTTCAAGAAAATAACTAAATGTTTTGGCGTATGATCGTTTTCCATTAATCCAAGAATTACTAATAGATTGATTAGGTCCACCTACAACAGTAAATCCTGAAAAGGAAGGAGGTGTAAAATTGTCTCCATCCTTATTCATTTCAAAATCTACTCGTAATCTTTCATTTACACCTAATTTTTTCTTGCTTACTTTAGCCTCAAACCTTACCTGTCCCAATGCAATCTGCATTGTGGTTAGGAATAAGGTTAAAAAAATTAGTTTTAGTTTCATTTTTTATACTATTTAGACTCTTGTGTTCTTAAAACCTAACAAGTTGTTTATCAAATTACCAGTCTTTATCTGTTTTCGCTTTGGATCCCTGAGCTTTTTTAGCATTAATCTTGTCCTGAACTTTCTTTTCCTGATTATTCATAGCTTCTAGTAAACTTTTAACTTGTTCTGGAGATAATCTTCCCTGAACCTGTTGTTGTTGCTGTTGTTGATCCTTAGGGTTTCCTTGCTGATCTTTTTGATCTTCTCCTTGATCTTTTTTCTCATCTTCGGGCTTACCTTTGTCATCCTTTTCTTTATCTCCCTCATCTTTTTTATCCTCTCCTTTATCCTCATTTTCTTTATCTCCTTCTTTATCCTTTTGATCTTCTCCTTCTTTCTTGTCCTGATCGTCATTATCACCTTTCTTATCTTCTTTATCTTCTCCTTCTTTCTTATCCTGATCATCCTGATTCTGATCTTTATTTTGATCCTTATCCTGATTTTGATCGTTCTGTTGTTGCTGTTGCTCCAGCATTTTCTTAGCTAGAGCCAGATTATAACGGGTTTTATCATCCTTAGGATTATTTCTAAGTGCATTTTTATATGCTTCAACAGCTTCTTTATACTTTTTTTGTTCCATGTAGGTATTTCCCTGATTATGAAATGCCTTATGTTTTTCTGATCTGGAAGAAGCTACTTTGGCAGCTTCTGTATAACGTTGTGTAGCTTCATCATATTTTTCTGAATTATAATATGCATTGGCCAAATTGTATTTTGCCGTAGAATTTACAGGGTTTTTGGCAATTGCTTTTCTGTATTCTCCTTCTGCTTTCGGGAAATTACCATCTCTGGTCAAAACTTCATTACCTGTAGCAATAAACTGGTTTGCTTCATTAATAATCTGGTCATGGTTTTCTTCCTGAGAAAAAATAATCCCTAGTTGAAAACATAATATAATGCATAAAATCTTTTTCATCGGTTCAAAATTTACTACTTGCTATAGTTATATGGGTTTTGGAGCTCATCAACATTAAATAATCTGATTTACAACTTACTGTTTTTCATTAAAAAGATTTAATTTTTTTATCCAAGATGTTTTTCTTTCTAATAGGAAAATATCTAAAAATAATAATAATAATCCAGCAATCAGAAACCACTGAAACTGATCTTTGAAATCTGCAAATTGTTTAGCCTCAAATTCTTTTTTATCCATATTTTGCAATACAGTGGTCACTTCTTCTACAACTTTGGTTGTATTTCTACCATCAATGTATATGCCATTTGCTTTATTAGCAATTTCCTGTAAAGTTGTCGGATTTAATTTTGTAATAACTGTACCTCCCTGACTATTTTTCTTGTAGGTTTGTACTATTCCATTTCGCTTTATTGGTATAGGAGCTCCTTTTTCTGATCCTACACCAATAGTAAAAATCTTAATTCCTTCTTTAACGGCTTCTTCTACAATAGTTTTTACATTGCCTTCATGATCTTCTCCGTCACTTACAATAAATAATACCCTGTTGGTTTGTTCTTCATCATTATAATAGGTTTTTGCCAGTTCAATAGCTTCATAAATTGCTGTTCCCTGAGAAGAAAGCATTTCTGTATTCATAGCTTGCAAGAACATCTTTCCTGAAGCATAATCTGTGGTAATCGGTAATTGAGGGAAAGCACTGCCTGCATAAGCAATAATACCTATACGATCACTTGCCAGATTATTAATGATCTGAGTGACCAGTTGCTTAGACTTTTCTAATCTATTGGGCGCAATATCTTCTGCCAGCATACTTTTGGATACATCTATTGCAAAGACTACGTCTACCCCTTCTCGTTTTACAGTTTCGAGCTTTGTACCTACTTTAGGATTAACCAAAGCTATTACTAAACAGGCTAAAGCCAAACTAATCACTATGATCTTTAAAATTGATTTAAAGGTAGATTGATCAGGGCTTAATTTTTTAAGAAGTGCTGTGTCTGCAAATCTTTTCTGAGCTTTTTTTTGCCAGACTACAACCCCTAAAAATAGAAGAATTAGTACCGGAATACCTAATAACAACCAGAAATATATTTTCTCTTCTAATATGTACATTTTCCATTCTTTAAACCTTGAAGGTTTTAAAAATCTTCAAGGTTTGATTTCTTAAATAAAGCTTCTAAATATTGTATATCTAAACAAAAATTCTATAAAAATTAATAATCCTGCCAGTAGCACCAATGATCTAAATTTCTCTTCGTAATTGTAGAATTTAAATTCTTCGATATCTGTTCTTTCTAATTTATCAATTTCCTGATAAATTTGTTCTAATTTTTTGTTATTTGTTGCTCTAAAGTATTTACCTCCTGTGACCTTGGCTATTTCTTTTAATAAATCTTCATCAATTTCTACCTGCACTCTACCGTATTGAAAAGATCCATTTGGCAATATTGCCACAGGAGCCAGAGCCATTCCGTTTGAGCCAAGACCAATTGTATAGGTCTTAATACCATATTCTACAGCCAATTCTGAGGCAATTTTTGGGTCTATAAAACCAGCATTATTAGAACCGTCGGTAAGTAAGATAATCACTTTACTCTTGGCTTTACTATCTTTAAGTCGATTTACAGATGTTGCCAACCCCATACCTATTGCTGTTCCGTTTTCTAATACATTATCATACTTCACACCTTTCAGACTACCTAGCACAATAGATTTATCACTTGTAATCGGGGTTTTGGTAAAACTCTCTCCTGCATATACGACCAAGCCAATACGATCATTGGGTCTGTCTTTAATAAATTCTGCCGCCACCTCTTTTAATGCTTCTAATCTATTGGGTCTAAGATCTTTTGCCAACATACTGGCAGATACATCTATAGCCATTACAATATCGATACCTTTGGTGGTCTTGGTTTTGGTAGATACATCTACTGTTCTGGGTCTTGCTAATGCAGTAATAATTAAAGATATTGCTATTAGTCGTATGATAAACAGCAATGGTTTTAGTTTGGTAAGCCAACTCCCAGAAATTTTAAATCCTTTAACACTAGAAATTTTTAGAGCGGCTTGCTGTTTATTTCGTTTCCATATATACCATCCTATAGCTAATGGAAGTAATAAAAACAACCAAAAAAACTGTGGATTTTCAAATGTAAAATTTTCAAACATCGCTATTTGGCATTTTTAAGTTCTACAGAATTAATAATACGCTCGGCAACATCTTTTGCATAACGATCTTCAACATCATATACCAAAGTGATTTGTTGAAACCCTCCATTTTCTGCAAAATTCAACATCAAGTAGCTGTTTTTTTGTTTCTTTTTGGTTACAGGGTTTACTATTTCGAGGTCTCCAAACACTTTGACTCCTTTTGCGCCACCCAGAGTTTCATATTCTTCATCCTTTACAGAAATATTCTTTGCTCCCATAGATTCGAATTTTCCTACAACACCTTCTACTACTTTATCTAATTTTATTTCGGTAGGTTGTTTATATTGTACTGTGGTTACAACTGCATAGAAATTTCCTACCAGACTTCCATACACAAAAGTTTCATTGCCTTTAAGCATTTGCTTTTGTTCTTCTGTCATTTGATACGCATTACGAATCAATACTCTGGGGGTAGTAATTGTAACTGGAGGCGAACCGTAAGCACTTGTAATCCATTCTGTTTCTGCCAGTTCTTTTGTCGGATGCCCAAGTAGCGTGTCTTTTACAACATCAAATCCGTAAACCAATCCAAAAATTACCCAGGTAATTACTATAGCCGAAGTTGTAACTATACTTGCAACAATAATCTTTTTTCTTTGTTTTTTCTCGGCTACCGTTTTTCTATATTCTTCATCTGCCAATAGTTCTTCTTCGGTGGGTTCTGGTATTGCACTTTTTGTTTTATGAATCACCTGCTCGATAACATTACGGTCTGCTTTTGCCGTTATGATATCGGGTTTAGATTTGGCAAATTTGGCCATATCTGCAGTTTTCAACACATTCTTAAGTTCTTCAATAGTGTTTTTATCCAAATTAAGATTTCCTGATCTAATCTCTTCATCGAGTCGTGTAATCAGTTCATCTGTTGTGCTTTCCATAGCATGATCATACACTTCTTCATCAATATATTTACGAGCGGTATCACTTAACTGCGAATAGTATTCCTTGTGTGAATCTTTTTCTAATAAATGAGACTCATCAATTTTCTGAAGTGCTAGTATTGCTCTTTCATAAGGCGGCAACTCATCTTCTTTATTCGCTTTACGTTTCTTTTTTATAAATATAAAAAAAGCAATGAATCCTAATATAAGTAATAGAACACCACCAATCCACAAGATCCATTTTTTCCAATTAAAAGCGAATTTGGCATCTACATCAACCAGAGGTTTGATCTCGTACATCTTTTGTTTGGTAGTATCTACCAAAACATCTCTGACTTCGACCTTGAGTGAATCTGTAAAAAACACCTGATCTCCTATCATTACTTTTTGTCTGGGTATGGTATAATGGCCAGAATCAAATTGGGTTAATGCATATTCTTTGGTTAGGTTAAAACGTTTTCCGTTTCGCGAAGTGTCTATTTTTTGAGATTCGATTACTTCGAGAGGAGTAAATGTCTGACCTTCGGGAAAAACAACAATTTGAGTTGAATCTGCTTCGACTTGCATTTTATATCGAATCTCATTGCCTATTTCTATTGTAGTAGAGTCGATTTTTGCTGAAACCTGAGCAAAAGCTTTATATCCACTAAAAACAAAGAATATCATCCAGACAAAAAGCCTAAGGGCTTCTGGTTGTATAGTTCTTTTTTGAAATCGTAATTTGTAATTCGTCATTCTTAAATCTTCCTTATCCTCTTCTTTTAAAATAGCCTAATAATTTTTTTACATAACTTTCGTCAATTCTGCTGCTTAAAGAACCTGCTCCACTACGAGTAAAACTATCTTTGAAATATGCTACTCTTTCATGATAATACTTACTGTAGTTGGTTCGTATGCTTTTTGAACCTGTATTCACTAGCAAAAGTTCTCCTGTCTCTTCATCTTCCATTTGCACTATTCCCAGGTTAGGAATTTCTTCTTCTCTTCGATCATATACTCTTATCCCAGTAACATCGTGTTTTCCTCCTGCAATTTTTAACGTATGTTGATAATCGTCTGCAATAAAATCTGAAAGTATAAAAACGATCGCTTTCTTTTTCATTACATTGGATAAAAACTTCAATGCTTCTGTAATATTAGTTTTCTTACTTTTAGGTTCGAACTCTAATAATTCTCTTATAATTCTTAGCACATGAGACCTTCCTTTTTTAGGTGGAATAAATAACTCTATCTCATCGGTAAATAAAATCAATCCGATCTTATCATTATTCTGAGTTGCAGAAAATGCTAAAGTTGCTGCGATTTCGGTAATGATTCCTTTTTTGAATTGTTCTTGAGTACCAAAAAGTTGTGATCCCGAAACATCTACCATCAACATCATAGTAAGTTCTCGCTCTTCTTCAAACACTTTTATATAAGGTTCATTATAGCGAGCCGTTACATTCCAGTCTATATTACGTACATCATCACCAAATTGATATTGTCGTACTTCACTAAAAGTCATACCACGCCCTTTAAAAGTAGAGTGATACTCTCCTCCAAAGATGTGATCACTTAAGCGACGCGTCTTAATTTCAATTTTTCGAACTTTTTTTAGTAACTCCTTGGTATCCATTATTGTGATTTACGATTGAAGATTCAACAGTTGAAGATTTTGGGTTTTCATATTAGAAATCCAAAATCGTAATTCTAAAATCTGAAATCTCTATGGTACTTCAATTTCGTTTACAATCTTATTGATGATATCCTCTGACGTTACATTCTCTGCTTCGGCCTCATAGGTAATCCCAATACGATGACGAAGCACATCAAGAATTACGGCACGAACATCTTCTGGAATTACATATCCTCTTCGTTTTATAAAAGCATAACATTTTGCTGCAGTAGCCAAATTGATACTTCCACGAGGTGATGCTCCAAAATTAATTAAGGGTTTAAGTTCTTCTAAACCATATTTTTCTGGATAACGAGTGGCAAAAATGATATCAAGGATATATTTTTCGATCTTTTCATCCATATATACTTCTCTAACTGCTTTCTGAGCATTAATAATCTGCTCTACCGAAACAACAGGGTTTATCTGCTCAAAAGATCCTTTGAGATTAGCACGAACAATCAGTTGTTCTTCGTCTAATTTTGGATAATCAATTACTGTTTTTAGCATAAAACGGTCAACTTGAGCTTCTGGCAAAGGATATGTTCCTTCTTGCTCTACAGGATTCTGGGTTGCCATTACCAAAAATGGTTTGTCTAATACAAAAGTTTCATCACCAATGGTTACTTGTTTTTCCTGCATAGCTTCAAGTAAAGCACTTTGCACTTTTGCTGGAGCACGGTTAATCTCATCTGCTAATACAAAATTGGCAAAAATCGGTCCTTTCTTAATCGAAAAATCATTCTCTTTCATATTAAAAATAAGGGTTCCCACTACATCTGCTGGTAATAAATCTGGTGTAAACTGAATACGGCTAAAACTACCTTGAACAGCCTTAGATAATGTATTAATGGCTAATGTTTTTGCTAAACCAGGAACCCCTTCCAGCAAAATATGGCCTTGACCCAATAACCCAATAAGTAACCGTTCGACCATGTGTTTTTGACCTACAATTACTTTATTTATTTCTAGAGTTAGTAAATCTACAAATGCAGATTCTTTTTCTATCTTCTGATTGATTAAAGCAATATCAATGGCATTATTCTCTTCCATTCTATTTTATTTTTTTAAAGGCGTGAATTTAACATTCCTAATCCAACATTGCAAATTGTCGAATTAATATTTTATGCTCTTGTTAATTCTTGATTAAATGTGTACGGAAAAACCTGTTTTGGACATAGATTTTACAGTATATTTAAGCCACTTTTACAAAAATTTGAACATAAGGACGTTCATCGTTTTTACGATGATCTTATAAAAAGACGTATCTGATGTAAAGGTGTTGCATTTTTTTTTAAAATATTAAATTTACTTATGAAAACAGCATTAATCACAGGAGCCACAAGTGGAATTGGAAAATCTACTGCAATAGCATTGGCAAAATATAATATAAACCTTATTCTTTGTGGAAGAAGGCAAAATCGATTAGACATATTACAAGACCAACTAAGTAAAAAAGTACAAGTACACACACTTTGTTTTGATGTTAGAGATAAAAACAAGGTTTTTTCTGCTATTGATAGTCTTCCTTCTGAGTTTAGTAAGATTGATATTCTTATTAACAACGCAGGAAATGCACATGGGCTTGATCCTATTCAGACTGGGGATCTTGATGATTGGGATGCCATGATAGATATTAATGTTAAAGGGTTATTGTATGTTTCTAAAGCAGTTATCCCAAAAATGATTGCACAGCAATCTGGTCATATCATCAATATTGGTTCAATTGCAGGAAAAGAAGTCTATCCAAACGGAAACATCTATTGTGCAAGTAAACATGCTGTAGATGCCATTAATAAAGGAATGCGCATAGACCTTAATTCATACGGTATTAGAGTAGGAGGTATTCATCCAGGATTAGTTGAGACAGAATTTAGTAACGTTAGGTTTAAAGGTGATAACCAAAAAGCAGATACTGTGTATAAAGGTTTTGACCCACTTGCTCCAGAAGATATTGCCGATATTATTGCTTTTGTAGTTACACGCCCTTATCATGTTAATATTGCAGATCTTGTTGTATTTCCTACTGCACAAGCCAATAGCACAATCGTCAACAAAAAATTATAAATTCTTTATTCTCATTGCATTGTTGACCCAATAAAAATACCTAAGTTTATAAGGAAAAGTTTCAATTGCTATTTGTAAACGGAATGATCAACAAACGCCTCCTTATAAAAAATCTACTTGCACATAATGACGAAAATAGTTTTTATGACAAGAAGCGTAAACTTAATATTGGCGAGAAAGAAGGTAAGGCTAAATTTTTAAAACATATTTGTGCGTTGGCAAATTCTAATCCTAAAAACAATTCATATATCGTAATAGGGGTTGAAGATGAAGATAATCAAATTCTTGGTGTAGATTTTTTTGATGATAGTAAAATACAAAACCTAGTAAATGCATATTTAGACAACCCCCCTATTGTATCTTACGAAAACATTCCTTTTCCTCATCTACCATCGGATAAGGTAGTAGGTCTTGTAACAATACGATCTCAAGGAGAAAAATCCTGTTCTCTTCGTAAAAATATCTGGAAATATTATGGCGGCAGTATCTTTTTCAGGGATGGTAGTATAAGTATGCCCAAAGTTTTTGATATCGAGATCAAAGATGTCAATTCAGAAATTGTAAATGCCATCGAGAGCCATGCACAAAATAATATTGAACTTACTCTTGACGGAGTTTTTGATTTTATGACTTCGAGAACAGATTACAATCCCACATATAAGGTTTTTAAAGAATATTTTGTGGTTTGTTGGGCAGCAAAAGAAAAACGACAAAACGGAGAAGTATATTACTCCAGAGTAGATATCGAATTAATCAATGAACATGTAAAACTGTTTTATTCAGAATTAGATGAAGTGAGTATATCCCTAACCAATGATCAATTTAAGATTATAGAATATGTACAATTGGGTTTGCAGGATACTTTTAAATATTATCCTTTAGAAGAGGTGGTCATCACCTTCAAGGATAATGCCAGTTATGATATCGAAAGCAAACTTCTTTTTGAACCACCACAATTTGATCAAAAGATATTACACCATTTATATAATAGCAACAATGCATTAATCGAAAAATTAAAAAACAAAATTCCTTTATCAAAAAACGAAGAAAAAGATATTATAAATCTTCCTGCTACCTATTTAATTTGTTATTTTAATGATCTTAGTGATGCAAAAGAAAAACTCGAAGAGGCAAAACCCTATTTAAAAACTTATAACGATACTATATATTCTCGCTGTAAAGAAAGTATTCGAATCCTGAGAAAAATTAGATATAGTTAATGAGTCAAAAATGATCAACAATTAACCAACTATGGGAAGAATTTTAGTAATTGGAGATATTCATGGTGCGCTAACCGCATTAGAACAAGTCCTCGAAAGAGCAAAAGTTACTCAAAACGACACGCTTATATTTTTGGGAGATTATATAGATGGTTGGAGTCATAGTGCCGAATTGGTTTCATTCTTGATTCGACTTAAAACATTACACAATTGCATCTTTATTAAAGGAAATCATGATGATCTTTGTTATACCTGGCTCACAAAACATACTCACAATCCCGAATGGGTGCAACATGGTGGCCAAGCAACTATGGATTCGTATGCCAAACTATCTCAAGAAGAAATTAATACTCATCTTCATTTTTATGAAACCCTCAATAATTATCATATAGATGCTCATAATCGTTTGTTTCTTCATGCTGGGTTTACCAATCTTCATGGGCCGCATCGAGAATATTTTGATGAATTGTTTTATTGGGACAGAACTTTATGGGAAACTGCATTAGCTACAGATTCTAATCTGAAAAAAACAGATCCAAAATATCCTAAACGATTATTACTTTTTGATGAAGTATATATTGGTCATACTCCAGTTACACGAATCAATCAGACCATCCCAATACAGGCTACTTGCGTATGGAATATAGATACAGGAGCGGCATTTAAAGGACCACTTACCATAATGGATATTAATACCAAAGAGTTTTGGCAAAGCGACCCTGTATATCAGTTATATCCTAATGAAAATGGAAGAAATTGAAATCTATCGTAAAAAAAGTACGATTAAGAGGGTAACAAAAAATGTAAAGCTATTGATCTAAGGTTGTAAATGATAAAAATCACATATCATGAAAACAACAATGAAATTTTTGGCGTATTTGTTAATAGCTTTTTCTTTAATTTTTATAATTATAAAGGAAAAAATAAACTTACTATATAAATCGAATATCAAAATCAGTCTACATTAGCATATTTAAAAACAATGTAAACCTACTCCCGATTCTCGTTGACAAATAAAAACTTTAAATGAGTGCATAAAAAAACTGAAACTCTTTGTTTTTTAAGCATGGTATAAAGTTATTTTTTATTTTAAATTAAAATATCTTTTAAACCAGCTTACTGTTTTGTAGTTTTAGAACACAAATTTAAAATCAACTCATCAATGGGAATTTTTGACGAAATAAAGAAAAAGCTTAGCCATGAATTTATAGACATTATAGAATGGTTAGATTATACCGATGATACTATTGTGCATCGTTTTGAACGATACCAAAACGAAATTAAAAACGATGCGAAACTTATTGTAAGAGAAGGGCAAACTGCAGTTTTTATCAATGAAGGACAATTGGCCGACGTATTTACTCCGGGAACATATACCTTAAATACCCAAAATTTACCTATTTTAACTACACTTAAAGGTTGGAAATATGGGTTTAATAGCCCTTTCAAAGCCGAAGTCTATTTTGTAAATACACATTTGTTTACTGACGAAAAATGGGGAACCAAAAACCCAATTACCTTAAATGATGATCGATTTGGGCTAGTCGAAATTCGTGCTTTTGGAACTTACGCCTTTAAAGTCAATGATCCAGGTAAATTTATTATAGATATCGTAGGAACTGATGCAAATTTTACCAATTTTGAAATCAATGAACATCTTAAAAGTTTAATTTCTACTCGTTTTACTGATACTGCTGGTGAAGCAAATTTACCGATTGAATTGTATGCCGCCAATACAACTGAACTATCAGAAACTTGCCTCGAAGTAATGCAACCAGAATTTAACGCTGTAGGTATTTCTCTCGAAAAATTCTTTATCGAAAATGTTTCTATGCCAGAGGAACTGAAAAAAGAAATCTTTGAGTACAGTAGAATTGATAAGCTTGATCTGGATAAATTAACCAAATTCAAAACCGCAAAAGCTATTGAAGCCGCCGCCGCCAATGAAGGAGGTACAGCAGGTGCAGGAATGGGAATGGGAATGGGATTTGTTCTTGCTCAACAAATGGGAGGTATGATGAACCCAATGGCAGGACAACAACAAGTACAACCGCAACAAACGACTCAGGTAACTCCACCACCAATGCCAGTACAGATTCAGTATTTTTATGCTCAGAACGGACAACAGGCAGGTCCTATATCTTTTGAGCAATTAAAAGTACTATTTGCCAACAGAACCATAAATAAAGATTCTTTGATATGGAAACAAGGAATGGATAACTGGGCTGCTCTTAAAGATGTAGAAGAACTAAAATCATTTCTAGGAGGAAATACTCCCCCTCCATTACCTGGTAGTTAAAAAAATAAAAATGCATCCCAGAATTAATTTTGGGATAAAGACTTAACCTTCTCCTTTGTGGGAGAAGGATTTATTCTATATAACATATCGTATTATTAGTTCCTAAATGGAAGAAGAAAAAAAAGCAGTTTCAGAACATAAAAAGTCCTGTGCCAATTGTGGTGCAGAATTAAAATATAAACCCGGAACCGCTGAGATCACCTGTGAGTACTGTGGTCATCATGAAACCATTACAGATGATCAGAACGGGTTTCAGGAATTAGAGCTTCAGCCTTATCTCGAAGAAATGGGCTCTCAATCGCATTCTGAAGAGATTATGATGCTACATTGCAAAAACTGTGGCGCCAACCAACATATCGAAGAAAACTATAAATCATTGCATTGCGTGTATTGCACAATGCCTTTGATTATAGAAGATGCATATAAAGAAGACTGGATATTACCAGGAGCCATTCTTCCTTTTCAATTTGATCAGAAAAAATCACACCAGATATTTTCTAAATGGGTAAAAGGGCTATGGTTTGCCCCCAATAACTTAAAAAAAGCAGCATTAGATCCACAAAATACCAAAGGTCTCTATTTACCCTACTGGACCTTTGATGCACAACTGTATGCAAATTATACCGGGCAACGTGGGGATTATTATTATGTAAGTGTACCGTATACCACAACAGTAAATGGAAAACGTGTTACCAAAACCCGACAAGAACGCAAAACAAGGTGGAGTGCAGCAAGCGGAAACGTAAGTGGTTTTGTTGATGATACATTAATTAAAGCATCACACCAAAATAAAAACCCTGTACCAAAAAAAATATCAAACTGGAATTTGGATGCTCTTGCTCCATTTAATACCAGTTTTTTGGCAGGTTTTGTTACCGAAAAATATACAATTCCATTAAAAGATGGTCACTTGTCTTCTACCAAAGAAGCAGAGCATATTGCTACATCCTGGGCCAAACGTGATATAGGAGGAGATACCCAAAGAGTACATCATATTGATATGAGTTTAAGTGAAGAGACTTTTAAACATATTTTGCTTCCGGTATATATCAGCGCCTATCGATTTAAGGGTAAAAAGTATAATTTCTTTATCAATGGTCAAACCGGGGCTATTTCTGGAAACAGACCTTATTCTTTCTGGAAGATATTCTTCTTCATATTGTTTATACTAGGAATTATAGGAATAATATTTTGGCTATCTGAAAATTAAATTAATTATACAATACGCAGACCTGTTTAATTCAGAAAAAGAGAATCATTAAGTGTTTGATTTCCAAAGCGTATAAGCTTAAAAGAAGCAGAGAATCTGAGAAGCAAATTCGCAAAAAATCTAAGCCTAACTGCTCAATACTCATTATTTTAACATTTAGCACTACCCACTTATATAAGTACCCCCACCCACTTAATAAGTACCCTAGGGTACTATAACTGTTAAAGAACCCTGTAGGTCTGTCAGTTTGGGTACTTCAAAGCTGAGCGCACCAGGTAAAATTGTCAGTCTACCCACATGCCTTTTCGGGATCACCCACTTCATTACCTGGTGCCAGGGCAATTTTTGCTATCCTTTGTACAAATTTTGAGGTATCGCTATCTTTTTTTGGGGGGCATTGTACAAAAAAGAAATCCTTATGACCTTTTATTGGGGTTTATACTGTTTTTTTGCTATAAGGTTTCGTTTTAGAGCTGTTGGGGTATTATCATT
>CAKMZM010000048.1:0-6904 GCA_929200365.1 uncultured Flavobacteriaceae bacterium
TAATCATTATCGTTTCATATCCACACTCTGCAGATGCCAAAACACCATGCACACAACAATAATCAAATTCTATTCCTTGTCCAATTCTGTTAGGTCCCGAACCTAAAACAACAATTTTCTTTTTATCACTAACGACACTCTCATTAGAGACCGATATTTCTCCTTCCGGGGTTTCTATTTCTGCTTCAAAAGTAGAATAAAAATAAGGGGTCTGAGCTTTAAATTCTGCAGCACAGGTGTCTACTAATTTGTACACTCTTTTTATCCCTAATTCATCTCTCTTATTGTATACTTCACTTTCATAACACCCTACCATATGAGCTATCTGTCTATCTGCAAAACCTTTTTGTTTCGCTTCTAGTATTAATTCTTTGGTAAGAGATTGAATGGTATATGTTGAAATTTCTTTTTCAAGATTATATAATTCCTCATATTGTTTTAGGAACCACATATCTATTTTTGTGATTTCGTGTATTCTGCTTAATGGGATTCCCATCTGGATAGCGTCATAGATTACAAACACACGATCCCAGCTAGCATAGGTGAGTTTATCTATAATTTGATCATAGTCTTTATACCCTTTTCCATCGGCACCCAGTCCGTTTCTTTTAATTTCTAAAGACTGAGTAGCTTTATGCAATGCTTCCTGAAACGATCTACCGATTGCCATTACTTCTCCAACAGATTTCATCTGAAGCCCTAATGTACGATCAGACCCTTCGAATTTATCAAAATTCCATCGTGGTATTTTTACAATTACATAATCTAATGTAGGCTCAAATAAGGCCGAAGTAGATTTGGTAATCTGGTTATCTAATTCATCCAGGTTATATCCAATAGCCAGTTTTGCAGCTATTTTTGCAATCGGATATCCTGTTGCTTTCGATGCTAATGCAGAAGAACGAGAAACTCTAGGGTTAATCTCGATAGCAATAATATCTTCTTTTTCATCGGGACTTACCGCGAACTGTACATTACATCCTCCTGCAAAATCCCCAATACTACGCATCATATGGATTGCCATATCACGCATACGCTGAAAAGTTTTATCACTTAACGTCATTGCCGGAGCAACCGTAATCGAATCTCCGGTATGGATTCCCATAGGATCCATATTCTCTATGGTACAAATAATAACTACATTATCATTATTATCTCTTAACAGTTCTAATTCATATTCTTTCCACCCAATCAGAGCTTTATCGATCATCACTTCGTGAATCGGAGAAACTTCTAGCCCACGCGTAAGTAATGTATCAAAATCTTCTTCTTTATAAACAAAAGATGCCCCTGCTCCACCAAGTGTATATGATGCTCGAATTACAAGAGGAAATCCAAATTCCTGGGCGATCTCTTTTCCTTTTAAATAAGAATTGGCAGTTGCCTGAGGAGCCATCGGAATCCCAATAGAAAGCATTAGTTCTCTAAATTGCTCTCTATCTTCAGTAATATTTATAGCATCAATATCTACTCCTATGATTTCTACATCAAAATCTTTCCATATTCCTTTTTCATCTGCTTCTATACAAAGGTTAAGAGCAGTTTGTCCTCCCATTGTGGGTAATACAGCATCAATCTGAGGATGTTCTTTTAGAATCCCTATTATTGATTTGGTATTTAATGGTTTAAGATATACATGATCCGCCATAGAAGGATCAGTCATAATTGTAGCTGGATTCGAATTGATCAGAATCGTTTCTATCCCATCTTCTCTTAAAGAACGTAGGGCTTGTGTACCAGAATAATCAAACTCACACGCTTGACCAATAACAATTGGTCCCGATCCTATAATAAGTATACTCTTTAGTTTTTCTCTTTTTGGCATGTAATAACGGTATTGCTTTTCCTATAAAATTATGTATTAGATATAAAAAAAGGCGTTACCCATAAAGTAACACCTTTAATATTTTTAATAAACGTTATCATTAGTGTTTATGTCTTAGTTCAGACGAAACAGATATCTTCTTTCTTCCTTTTGCTCTTCTACGAGCCAACACCTTTCTACCATTTGCAGAAGCCATACGCTCTCTGAAACCGTGTTTGTTTTTTCTCTTTCTCTTAGATGGTTGAAACGTTCTTTTCATTGCTATATATCTTTATAAATCTTCTTGAAATATCTAATTCAATCTTTTCTGAGAATTTCTTCTCAAAACTGCGGGCAAATATACAAAGAGTTTTTACTTTGACAAACGTAAATATCAAATATTTTTTATCCAAAAAAATTAGTTTCTTTGCACAAGAAAATCGCAATACTGTTTTTATGAAAAAATCAATCATTTTTATACTAATATCGATACTGTCGATTACTGGTTTTTCTCAAACTATTTTGCAATATAACCTTAATGTTGGAGATTCTTTTGCAATTCATCAGGATTCTGAACAAATTATTACGCAAGATATTTCTGGAGCAAAACAAACAATCACAAATGATATTAGTGCAGAGATGTCTTTTATAGTAACAAAAATAGAAAACAGTTTGTTTTATATAGAAATGAAATATCAAACATTAAAAATGAAAACAAGTTCTCCTTCTCTAGGGATTCTTATGGATATAGACACTTCTATAACGCCAGATTCTACAGACACACAATGGACTGTTTTTCAAAGTCTTATCAATTCTCCTATTACCATGGTAATGCAAAAAAATGGTAAGATTAATGCCTTAGAAGGAACAGAAGCACTAATAGATAATATGATTAAAAATACTGGTATCACAGATTCTAATGCTATAAAGCAAGTTCGCATTAGTTTGGATCAACAATGGGGAGACAACCAGCTATTAAGTAATTTTGAGCAAATGACGTATATCTATGGTGATAATAATGCTACTGTGGGTGATAATTGGGAAAATGAGTATACTGGTAAAATGAAAAGTAAAAATAAATGGAACATTGCTTCAATTATCGATGAGAGTACTACAATTGCAGGTACATCAGAAATAGAAATGGAAAATACAAATGCTGGTGCTACTACTATAATCGTATCGGGTTCTCAAAAAGCAATGATCACAGTTAATAATAAAACAGGGCTCATGCTAGAAGGAAGCTCAGAAGGTATATGTAATGGAAATATATTAATCTCTACTATGCCAGATACCAAAATACCGACATCAATAAAATTTAAAAACAACTACAAAACAATAAAATAAGGTCAAAAATGTACAATAAAAATATAAAATTAGTAATCGCAGCAATCGTTACTGGAGTAGCAATATGGCAGATAGTAGAAGGATATGTAGGTAATGGAATTATGCTTATTTTATTAGCTGCTATTTTTGTCTTTTTATATTTTAAAAACGAATTAATCCTTCTGGCTTTCTTAAGATTACGTAAACAAGATTTTGATGGTGCCAGAAAATGGTTAGACAAAATCAAAAACCCAGAAAGTGCTCTTACCACAAAACAACAAGGATATTATAATTATCTTCTTGGTATTATGCTATCTCAGACCAACATCACACAAGCCGAAAAACATCTTAAAAAAGCAATAAAACTGGGATTATCGATGAATCAAGATCTTGCCGTGGCAAAATTAAACCTTGCTGGTATTGCAATGACAAAACGTCGTAAAAGAGAAGCTCAGATGTTGCTTACAGAAGCCAAAAAATTAGATAAACACAATATGCTTAAGGATCAGATCACTATGATGAAACAGCAAATGAAGAAAATTTAGGCATACTAATTGTACAGAAAATTACGTTTAATGATAGTTTAATACAATCTTTAGAACGTTTTTTAATTAAGTGAACATCAAAAGTTTTACACCTAAAAAATGTTTTTTTGATGGCATTATATTACATTAGCTACCGTAATCTATTTATAATGAAGAAATTATTAGTATTAGGAATACTCTCTTTATATTTTAGCAATTCCTTTGCTCAAGAAGAAAGACAAATACCATTTTCGGTTGCTATTTCAGCGCATATCGTAAAATATAACCAAAAAATTGATGCCGCTTATAAAGATACAGATTTGGAACGTGCTGAATTCTTATTTGACTCTCTAGTAAGCAATCACCTTAAAGGTACTTATATGGATAATTTTAGTGTATACCCACTAAAAGGAGATCCTATTCTTTTAAGAGATTACGAAAAACCAATTTTTCTTATTACATATGCTTCTTGGTGTGTTCCTGGAATTGGAGAAATTCCCGCCCTAAATGATTTAGCCGATAGATTCCATGATCAGATTGATTTTGTAGTACTCTTCTGGGATAATAAAGAAAAATTAAAAGAAAAAATAAAGGAGTATAATAGCAACATTCATCTGGTTCATATTGATGAAAAGACGAATCAAGATTCTTATATTATCAATAAATTAAAGCATGCATTAGGTTTTCCTATGATGTATTTTATGGATGAAAATAAAAAGATTCTGGATATTAGAAAAATTGTTACTCATCACTCTAGCGAAACACTAAGTAACTCATACAATATTCACTTTAATTCGTTATCCAAAGGTGTGTCTCTTTTAATTGCTGATTTGGATTTAAATACCGCTGCTGAGGTCAAGGCAAAAGAAAATGAAGATGAACGCACTGATGAGGAACGAAATATCGACGAAGAATATGAAAAATATAAGCGAGAACGAGATTCTATAAATAATAAAAAGAATAATTAATAATTATCTATTTACCCATTATCATTTTTAGGGCTACTAGTAATAATACGCCTCCAAAGATTTTTTTTAGTAATGCCTGATTTATAGAAATTGCTAGTTTGCTTCCTAAATATCCTCCAATAATAAAGGTTACCGCTATTATAATTCCGTATTTCCAGTTAACAAATCCTTCTTGATAGTAATTATATGCAGCTAATAGTGTTACAGGAACTGCAAGGACTGCAAGACTAGTTCCTTGTGCTTCATGTTGAGAAAAGTTTACCCACAAAATCAGAAGAGGAATCATTATTACACTTCCGCCTATTCCCAATGTACCACTAAAAAACCCAGCTAATAATCCAATTAAGATTAACGAAATAAGTACTGAAGTATTCACATATTTAAATTTTAGTAATCATCTGGTAACTAAGAACGTGTAACCATACAACGTTCTCTTATCAAAAGCAGTTTCAAATATGATTTGAAACTACCTTAAAACAAATCGCTAACTTAATAAAAAATCTCAATTTTTTATTGCCCTGTTGTCGTTTTATAATACCCTTCTCTTGGTATTTTTATAAGATATTCTTTACCAGAATAATTATTTAAGCGAGCTTCTCTAAGCCAGGGGTTATGTAGTTTTAAAATTTTATAATTGATATCATATTGCTTAGCAAAATCAGTAAAATCTGCAATAGGTTCATCTACCAAAACATTAAATGTAGGAATATGCGTATATAAATCTTCATTACTAAAATTAAAACCATATTTCTTTGGGTTACTCAGGATTTCTTTCACTGCAACAATTCTAAACACATATCTTCCAGTTTCTTCTCCTAATAAAAGATCGTAGTACGAAGTTACTTTTTGTTTTTCGAGTCGCCTATTAATCCCTGCTCTACCTGCATTATATGCTGCTGCCGCCAAAGTCCAGGAGCCAAATTTTTCTTTTGCACTTTTAAGATATCTACAAGCTACCTCTGTAGATTTTTCAATATGGTAGCGTTCATCTACATTTTCATTTACCTCTAGCCCGTATTCTCTGGCAGTACCTTTTAATATTTGCCAAAACCCTGTTGCTCTTGCAGGAGATACTACCTGAGTTAAACTACTTTCGATTACCGCCAAATATTTAAAATCCTCGGGAACACCCTGTTCTTTAAGAATAGGTTCTATAATAGGAAAATACTTATTCGCTCTTTTAAAAAGAAGCAAACCATTAGATTGCCAGTAGGTGTTAACCAATAATTCTCTATCCATTCGCTCTCTTATATCTGGATTTTCTATAGGAACTAATTCTCCAGAAAAATTAAGATTATCTGGCATGGCAATAGCATAGACATTATAATCATTTACTAATTTTTTTTCTAGAATTTCCTGAGCTAATGGTTTTTCTGGTTGATGGTCTTGTGTAGCGTTTACTAAAATTCCGAAGGTGAATAACACACCTAAAAGGACTAAAAATTTCTTAATCATTTTCATTACTTAAGTAGGTTTTGATTTTATTGGGGAATAAAATTTTATTGTACAATATAGTGTAAAAAGTTAGATTAATACTAGTTATCACTAATTATTTCGGGCAAATGTTTATTAAACCACCTAGCCCTATTCACAATCATAACATGAGTTCCTCCATCAACTGTTATACAATTTTTAATATTTGTAATAGGAAAAACGATATCTTTATCACCGTGAATATGGATAAGTTCATCAGGTGTTCTTTCCTGATCCCAACATACCATTTTTTCTATAGCCCAATCCAAATATCTTTTATCACTTATTGATAAATATTTTTGATACATCGCAGCTCGTTTTTTTGCAAAATCACCAAAAGCCAATTTCTCCCAATTATCTATTTTAGAAACTATTGCTGTAGGCAACAACTTATAAGCTTTGGTTTTTCGTGCGATCTTCATTCGGGTAGGTAATTCATGTTTATTTTTCACACTCGAAATAACAATAAGTTTTTTAACATTCAAATACTTACGCATTTCTTGTACCATCACTCCTCCAAAAGATACACCAATCAAAATACAATTCTTGTGTTCTATATCTTCACACATTCGCTTTGCATAATCGGTAATAGATTCATTTTTATATGGAATCTTCCAAGGTAGAGTTTGAGAAGTAAATTTATCCTTGGGAAGCTTTATATATTCGAAAATCGAAACATCTGCTGCCATTCCCGGAACAAAGTAAACATGGTTAACTTCCTGCGACATAGGTATTTTAACAATGAAGGCTAAATTTAAAACTCTAATTTTCTTATCTTTGCATATCAAAATTACAGTATTCCTTTATTAGAA
>CAKMZM010000048.1:7004-10412 GCA_929200365.1 uncultured Flavobacteriaceae bacterium
AAACTCTAATTTTCTTATCTTTGCATATCAAAATTACAGTATTCCTTTATTAGAAAAAAGGAAATGTTGAGTTAAATTTTTATAAAAGGGAATTTTAAAACTAACAAATCTTTGTTAGATGGAGTAAGGTCAAATCTTAGTTTATAGCTTATTAAAGAAAATACTCCTTCTACAAAATTGTTATGATAATAAGGTTAGCTCCTTATAAACATTTGATAATACCTCAATAATTTAAAAAAATATGGAGAACATGAGTGTTGTTGAATTAGAAATCATTGATAATGAATTTCTAAGACAATTCGAAACTACAATTGATGGTCAAAAAGCAAAGATCGAATACGCGCTACAAGAAAGAAAAATTTTTCTTACTAAACTTATTATGAGTGAAGAACACCTAGAAAAAGGCTGTGAACAAGATTTTATTGTTGCAGTATTTAATTTAATTGAAGAACGTAATATCAGATTAGTTCCTACTTGTCCGATTATTGCAAAGTTTATGCGAAAAAACAGAAGGAAGTATAAAGACTTACTTCCTGTTGGAATAAATATATAGCCTTCCTAACGTTATCGGAAATAAAAAATCTGCTTTCAGGCAGGTTTTTTATTTCTGATATTATATTTTAGTTTTTTCTATAAAATCAAACCTTACCATCCCATCATCATCAATACTAGTCAATTTAACTTTACACAATACATTCACATATAATGGATTCCATGGCATTTTCACTTTCACATAATTCTCAGTAAAACCATGTATATACCCTTCTTTATTTTCAGACTCGAACAGCACAGTTCTTTCTGTTCCTATCTGGCTTTCATAAAACGCTCTTCTTTTCTTTACAGATAACCCTCGTAACATTTTACTCCTTTTCTTTCTTACTTCATGAGTAACCACCCCATCCATAGTTGCTGCTATGGTGTTATCTCTTTCAGAATACGTAAATACGTGTAAATATGAAATATCTAATCGAGATAAAAAGTTATAGGTATCCAGAAAATGATCATCGGTCTCACCAGGAAAACCAACAATGACATCTACTCCGATACATGCATAAGGCATTACTTCTTTAATTTTTTGCACTCTATCAACATATAGATCAGTGAGATACCTACGGCGCATCAGTTTTAATATATCATCATTACCAGATTGTAAAGGGATATGAAAATGTGGCACAAAAGTCCTGGAGCCTGACACAAAATCTATGGTTTCATTTTTAAGTAAATTGGGTTCTATAGACGAGATTCTCAATCGCTCTATACCCTCAACTTTATCTAATGCCTGTACCAGTTCAAAAAAAGTGTGCTCATGTTTCTTATTTCCGTACTCACCTTTACCATAATCCCCTATATTAACTCCAGTAAGCACAATTTCTTTAATTCCTTTTTCAGAAATCTCTTTAGCATTTTGCAGTACATTCTGTAGTGTATCACTTCTCGAAATCCCTCTTGCCAAAGGAATTGTACAATATGTACATTTATAATCACAACCATCCTGTACTTTTAAGAATGCCCGGGTGCGATCGCCAATAGAATAACTACCTACATAAAAATCTGCTTCTTCGATTTCACACGAATGTACTTCGCCAAAATCATTTTTAGAAAGGTCGTTAATATAATCGGTAATTTTAAATTTTTCTGTAGCTCCCAAAACCAGATCCACACCATCAACAGCAGCTAATTCTTCTGGTTTTAACTGAGCATAGCACCCTACAGCAGCTACAAAAGCATCGGGGTTTACCTTTTGCGCTTGTTTTACTATGGTTTTAAATCTTTTATCTGCATTCTCGGTAACAGAACATGTATTAATGACATAGATATCTGCATTCTCAGAAAAATCTACACGATCAAAGCCTTCATCTGTAAAGTTTCTTGCTATTGTAGAGGTTTCAGAAAAATTCAGTTTACAACCCAAAGTGTAAAAAGCAACTTTTTTTCTCATAAAACATAAATCTCGTTTCCGCAGGGGCAGAAATCTCATTATATTTACCCATACTAAAACTCAAAAATATTGAGTCTCTCTGGAATAAATTTTCAGGGTGCAAATATACCAACAATAATTCGTTTACTAAAATTGAAGTGTGTTCATTATTTTTTCATAATTCGCTATTTAACAACAGCTTATATTTCACTTACTCTCATATCCTGTAGAGATGCTTCTCAGGAAAACAGAGATCATTTGGTATTTCGCTATAATCAATATGAAAATATAAGTTCACTAGATCCCGCATTTTCCAGAGATGTTCCCAATATTTGGTCTACAAATCAGTTGTTTAACAGCTTGATACAACTAAATGATTCTTTACACATCAAACCTGATATTGCGAAAAGCTGGCAAATTTCTGAAGATGCACTTACCTACAGGTTTATACTTCGAGATGATGTAAAGTTTCATAAACACAAACAATTTAAAACCAAAGACAGCACCCGATCTGTTGTTGCAGAGGATTTTGTATATAGTTTCGGCAGATTGGTTGATCCTAAAGTAGCATCACCCGGTAATTGGGTTTTAAAAACAGTAGACACTTATAAAGCTGTTAATGATACTATTTTTGAGATTAAACTAAAAAAACCTTTTCCTGCTTTTTTAGGATTAATGAGTATGCGATATTGCTCTGTAGTTCCCAAAGAAATTGTAGAGTTTTATGGCAATCAGTTTAGAGCCAACCCTATTGGCACGGGACCTTTTAAATTTAAATTATGGGAAGAAAACATTAAACTCGTTTTACGTAAAAATGAATTGTATTTTGAAAAAGATAAAAACGGAAGGCAACTCCCCTATCTTGAAGCAATAGCCATTACCTTTTTACCCGATAAACAAAGTGAGTTTTTACAATTTGCCAAAGGAAATATTGATTTATTAAACAGTTTGGACGCTTCATACAAAGATGAGCTATTAACACCCAGCGGCAAATTACGAGATAAATATAAAGATCGCATTAACATAAGTAAAGGCTCTTATCTAAACTCTGAATATCTAGGTTTTTATCTTGATACAGATAAAAAAGAAATACAATCAATACTACTAAGAAAAGCTATTAATTACGGATTCGACAGAAAGAAGATGATTACCTATCTGAAAAATGGTATAGGAACTCCTGCAATACACGGTTTTATCCCAAAGGGTATTTCTGGGTTTAATAAGATTCCTGGATATGAGTATGATCCCGAAAAAGCTCGTCGATTTGTTGAGGATTATAAAAAAGAAACAGGAAATCATAACCCAACCATACGAATCGCAACAGACTCTAATTACCAAAGTATCTGCGAGTTTATACAACGAGAGCTGGAAAAAGTGGGATTACATATTATAGTTGATGTAATGTCATCTTCGACCATACGGCAAAAAAAATGGAAAGGCGAATTAGAAGTATTTCGTGCCAGTTGGATTGCAGATTACCCCGACGCCGA
>CAKMZM010000048.1:10512-20053 GCA_929200365.1 uncultured Flavobacteriaceae bacterium
ACCTCGGCATAATTATTTTTAAGATTAGAGGTGTTGCTATCTGCCCCGATGTTGCACCACTCCCCCAACACAGAATTGCCTAAAAATCCATCATGACCTTTATTAGAGTATCCAAATACTACAGAATTATTCACCTCTCCTCCTACTTTAGAATATGGTCCGATAGTAGTTCCTCCATAAATTTTTGCTCCCAACTTTACCACGGCATGATCACAAAGTGCAAAAGGTCCTCTAATCATACTACCCTCCATGATTTCGGCATCTTTTCCTATATATATAGGTCCTTTACTGGCATTAAGTGTTGTAAATTCGAACTTTGCTCCTTCTTCAATAAAAATATTTTCGGGTGCAATGATATGATTACTTTCAGGAATAGACTGGCTTATCCTATCCTGTGTTAATAATTTAAAATCATCAATAATAGCTTGTTCATTTTTTGAGAAAATATCCCAAGTATGCCGTACCATAAAAATATCTGCATCATATACCATCACTTTATAGGAATCAAAATCTACCTCCTGATCTTCTTCGACATAAAACGCAACAGGCTCATCATTATAAAAAATTGCTTCTTTTGGTTTTAGATTCGTGATTGCTACGACCAACTGTTCTGAAGGCAAACAAGATGCATTGATCATTATATTTTCTTCTAACTCTACCATAGGAAATTTTTCACTTAAGTATTCTTCTGTTACTACAGAAGTAGTAAATCCCAAATACTTCTCCCATTTCTCGCGAATGGTTAATATTCCAATTCTAATATCGGCAACTGGTCGTGTATAAGTAAATGGTAATAACGTATTACGTGAAGGACTATCAAAAAGAATATAATTCATGATTTGATTTCAAAAAAATTAATAATAATTGAATACAGATACAAAAATAAAGACGTTGCTACTAAAAATAATACTGTTTCCCGAATTTAATTAAATAAAAAAGCCTTTCTGTATGCAGAAAGGCTTTTTTACTAGGATTACACTAAATTACTTTTTGAATTTAGCATATTTATTTTTGAATTTATCAATACGTCCTGCAGTATCGATAAGTTTTGATTTACCAGTATAGAAAGGATGTGATGTTCTCGAAATTTCTAATTTCACTAATGGATACTCTACACCATCAACTTCTAAAGTTTCTTTAGTATTAGCTGTGGATTTCGTTAAAAAAACCTCATCGTTAGACATATCTTTAAATGCAACTAATCTATAATTTTCTGGGTGAATATCTTTTCTCATTGTAGTATTTCTTTTCTATTTTCGAGGTGCAAATTTACAACTATTTTTTAAAATGCAAAACAATTATATAAATTAAAGAAATGTAAACCACTAATCAGAATCAATAATTAATAATCAATACTATATATTTATTACTCATACCTGTAACAATTTATTATATTTGTGTACTTATGGTTTATAATAACCTAAATTGTTTTATATATGGAGAATAATAAAGCTTCAATCAAAAAAAATATAATTAACTATGGAGTACTATTAGGCATAACTTCAGTATTACTTGGAGTAGTAATATATGTAATGAATGCCCATTTGGATCCTAATTGGATATTTTCTGTAATTGGAATCTTAATTCTTGTAGGAATTATAAGCTATGGTATAAAAGCTTATAAAAAAGTTAATGAAGGATATCTCAATCTTTCAGAAGCATTGAAAATCGGAATAGGAATAGCGCTTATTGGCGGGATTATTGTAGCAATATGGACCTTTATACTTACAACAGTAATTGAACCAGATTACACACAACAAATGCTTGACATTCAAAGAGAAAAATTACTTGAAAATCCTGATATGTCAGAACAAATGGTAAATCAAAGTATGGCTATAGTAGAAAAAATGAGTGGTCCGTATATACAAATTGCACTTTCGATTATAGCAAATTTATTCTTCGGGTTTATCATTTCTCTATTTGCAGGATTAGCCATGCAAAAGAAGCAAGATTTATATTAATATATGGATATATCTGTGATCATACCACTGCTTAATGAGCAGGAATCACTTAATGAATTATATGATTGGATTGTAAAAGTTATGCAATCCAATTCTTTTTCTCACGAAATTATCTTTATTGATGACGGTAGCACCGATGGATCTTGGAACACTATTTTAGCATTATCAAAAAAAGATCCGCAAGTAAAAGGAATTCGTTTCTTAAAAAACTTTGGCAAATCACAAGCTTTACATGCTGGATTTGGTACAGCTTTGGGAGATGTGGTAATTACTATGGATGCTGATTTACAAGATAATCCAGAAGAAATCCCAGAGCTATATGATCTGATTACCAAAGAAGGTTATGATCTAATTTCTGGATGGAAAAAGAAACGATACGATTCTGTTATTGCCAAAAACCTGCCTTCAAAATTATTTAATGCTGCAGCCAGAAAAACATCGGGGGTTAAATTACACGATTTTAATTGTGGCCTTAAAGCGTATAAAAATATTGTTATAAAAAACATAGATGTTCACGGGGAGATGCATCGTTATATCCCTGTACTTGCCAAAAATGCTGGTTTTGCAAAAATCGGTGAGAAAGTAGTACTACATCAGGCAAGAAAATATGGCAAAACCAAATTCGGGATGAATCGATTTATCAACGGTTTTCTAGATTTGATCACTATTTGGTTTATGTCACGTTTTGGCAAAAGACCCATGCATTTTTTTGGCCTTATTGGAACCATGCTCTTTATTGTTGGACTCTGCTTTTCATTATATTTGGGGATCGACAAACTTTTTATAGAAACCAAAGGAAGGCTAATTGCACAACGACCTGAGTTTTACATCGCATTAACCGCAATGATTTTAGGAACACAGTTCTTTCTGGCTGGATTTCTGGGTGAGATTATTTTAACCAGCAAACGAGATAAAGAGAGATATCGCATTGCAGAAAAGATACATCTTTAATGTACCAAATTCATTTTGCAGACATAAAAAATCAAGATGAATTATATATCGAAGTAGTTTATGCGTATTTCAAAATTTTTTTACCAAAATTAAATAGTATTTTTGCACTAAAATCACAAGCATGCAAATCACAGATTCTGTTATAAACCTAAGGGTTGACGAATGGTTAACTCCAGTTTTTGATACCACTACTCAAAAAGAAATTAAAAATTTACAGAATACTAATTCAGAAGAACTAAAAGAGAGTTTTTATAAAGACCTCGAATTTGGTACTGGGGGTATGCGTGGTATTATGGGTGTAGGCACTAATAGAATTAATAAATACACTCTGGGCAAAAGCACACAAGGGTTAAGTAATTATTTGATAAAACAATTTTCTGGAGAACAATCCAAAGCAGTAATCGCTTATGATTGTAGACATAATAGTGATACACTTGCGCAAGTAGTCGCAGATGTATTTTCTGCTAATGGAGTTAAAGTTTATTTATTCTCTAGCCTTCGTCCTACTCCAGAGTTGTCTTTTGCCGTACGAGAATTAGGATGTCATTGCGGTATTGTACTTACTGCAAGTCATAATCCACCAGAATATAATGGATATAAAGTATACTGGCAGGATGGCGGACAATTAGTTCCGCCTCAGGATGGTGAGATTATTTCAGAAATAAATGCATTAAAATATTCAGATATTCGATTTGATACCAATCCCGATCTGATTCAAAAAATAGATCAGGAGATTGATACGGTTTTTATCGACCAAAGTGTGAAAAACGGAAGTTTTGCAGCTACTCAGGAAGCAAAAGACAATACAACAATTGTTTTTACTTCTTTACATGGTACTTCTATTACTGCTGTGCCCGATACTCTTGAAAAAGCAGGGTATAAAAATGTACATATTGTACAGGAACAAGCAAAACCCGATGGTAATTTTCCTACTGTAAAATCTCCTAATCCAGAAGAACCAGAAGCCTTAACTATGGCTATGGAACTTGCTGTCAAAGTTGATGCCGATATTGTAATCGGTACTGATCCCGATTGTGATCGATTAGGAATAGCCGTGCGTAACGACCAGGGGGAGTTACAGCTACTTAACGGAAACCAGACTATGATTGTAATGACCTGGTTTTTGTTAGAAAATTATAAAAAACAAGGGTTTACAGGTAATGAATTTATTGCCTCTACCATTGTATCGACTCCGATGATGCAAAGTCTGGCTCATGCTTACGGTATAGAATATAAAGAAGTACTCACCGGTTTTAAATGGATTGCCAAATTAATCAAAGATTTCCCCGAGCAACACTTTATTGGTGGTGGCGAAGAAAGTTTTGGATTTATGGTTGGTGATTTTGTTAGAGATAAAGATGCAGTAACATCTACCCTACTCGCTTGTGAGATTGTTGCTTTTGCTAAAGCTAATGGTAGTTCTTTTTATAGTACTTTATTAGATTTATATACAAAACACGGTTTTTATAAGGAGCATTTGGTTTCATTAGTAAAAAAAGGAATCGATGGTGCTGCAGAGATTAAACAAACTATGGTGGATTTAAGAAATAATCCTCCAGAATCTCTTAATGAAGAAAAAGTAGTACTGATCGAAGATTATCAAACTGGTATTGCCAAAAACGTTCAGGATCATACAGAGCACAGTATCGATATCCCAAAATCAAATGTTTTGATATTTTATACCGAAGCGGGAAGTAAAATTGCTGCCAGACCAAGTGGTACCGAACCGAAGATCAAATTTTATATCAGTGTACAGGAATCACTTCATACTAGTGTCGACTTTACTACTATACAACAACAATTAGATGGTAAAATTGAAGCCATCATAAAAGACTTACAATTAACTTAAACAACAGTGATAGCTGTTCAGTATATTTTTAATGAATTATTTTAAACAAATTCTTCGCTTTGCGAAACCCTATAAATCTTATGGCATTCTAAATATTATCTGTAATATTTTTTACGCCCTATTTAGCACATTATCTTTCATATCATTGATCCCAATGCTAAGTGTGCTTTTAAAAGAAACTAAGGCAATTACCGAAAAACCCATTTGGAAAGAAGGAGTTACAGGTATGAAAGATTATTTCATGGATTACTCTAATTACTTTATAACTCTAAAAACAGAGCAAGAAGGAGAAATTTATGTCCTAACAGCAATGGTAAGTTTGGTAATTGTAATGTTTTTTCTGAAAAATATTTTTAATTATTTGGCTTTGTATTTTATTACATTCCTTAGAAATGGTGTTTTAAGAGATATTAGAAATAAATTATATAGTAAAACAGTTTATTTACCTCTTAATTATTTTTCTGAAAAAAGAAAAGGCGATGTTATTGCTAGAATTACATCTGATGTCTTAGAAATACAACATTCTTTTCTTTCAATATTAGAATTAATAGTTAGAGAACCTCTAATGATATTATTCACTATAATAATGATGTTTGGGATTAGTGTTAAACTAACTATTTTTGTTTTTATTTTTATTCCAGTATCTGGTTTTTTAATATCTCTAATCGGAAAATCACTTAAGAAAAAATCTGACAAAGTACAGAAAGAACAGGGTCAATTTCTATCTATAGTTGAAGAAACTTTAGGCGGACTTAAAGTTATTAAAGGTTTTAATGCTGAAAAAATCTTCGGAAACAAATTTCAGGAATCGACATCCCAATTTTTTAAATTTTCTAACTCCTTACTAAATCGTCAAAATCTTGCATCTCCTACCAGTGAATTTTTAGGGATTTGCGTTATTGCCATCTTATTATGGTACGGCGGAAAGATGGTTTTTATTGAAGGTACACTAAATGCAAGTGAATTCTTTGCATATATGGGTCTTGCCTATAATATTCTTACGCCAGCAAAAGCAATATCAAAAGCAAGTTACTCTGTTAAAAAAGGTAATGCAGCTGCAGAGCGTGTACTAGAAATATTAAATACGACCTCGCCTCTACAAGATCACCCAAATGCAAAAGAGAAAAAAGAGTTCACCACTGATATTACTCTAGAGAATATATCTTTTAAATATGAAGATGAGTATGTTTTAAATGATTTTTCTTTAAAAGTACCCAAAGGTAGTTCTGTTGCATTAGTTGGTCAATCTGGTAGTGGTAAATCCACTATCGCCAATCTGGTTACTCGTTTTTATGATGTAAACAAAGGAAACATTAAAATAGATAGTGTCGATATAAAAGATCTCACCAAACATTCATTAAGAGGCCTAATGGGATTGGTAACCCAGGATTCTATTTTATTTAATGACTCTATAAAAAATAATTTACTGGTTGGAGATCCATCTGCATCTGACGAAGAAATTATAAAAGCTTTAAAAATTGCCAATGCCTGGGAATTTGTAAAAGATTTACCAGCAGGGATCGAAACAAATATTGGAGATAGTGGTAATAAAATTAGTGGCGGACAAAAGCAACGTTTATCTATAGCACGTGCAGTATTAAAAAACCCTCCAATCATGATTTTGGATGAAGCAACCTCTGCTTTAGATACCGAAAGTGAACGATTGGTACAATCTGCATTAGAGAATATGATGAAAAATAGAACAAGTATTGTTATTGCCCATAGATTATCTACAATACAAAATTCTGATCTAATCGTTGTAATGCAAAAAGGAAAAATTGTTGAACAAGGAACACATGATGAGCTTATCTCTAAAGATGGTATTTATCAAAAGTTGGTTAATATGCAATCATTAGAATAGGTAAATCCCTCGATAATAGCAACTATACAAATAAAAAAGAGTGCTTTCGCACTCTTTTCCTTCACACAAATCATCTTAATTTAGGGGCTTATTCTAAAATTAAAAACTCACTCTTATAAAATCTTTCACCTTGGGGGGAATGAAAGGATTAACTTTAATATTATGATGTAAATATAAACTAAAAATTCGATACCCCCAAAATAAAACAGCACTTAATCTTTTAAAAAATGCTTTTTATCAACAATTTAGATGTTTTTAATATGTACTTGTAGTATTTACACTACAACAATATCTTAATTAATTAAAATCTAATTTTATAACAATACAGCTAACAAAAAGAACTAAACAAAAAAGAGTGCTTTCGCACTCTTTCTCTTCACACAAATCATCTTAATTTAGGGGCTTACTCTAAAATTAAAACTCACTTTTATAAAAACTTTCATCTTGGGGGAAATGAAAGAACTAATTTTAATATCATGATGTAAATATAAATCAAAAAATCGAGGTTTCCAAAAAAATACAGCTTTTTATCGAACAAAAGAGCATTTTATCATTAAAAAACATATTTTAAGTTAATTTTTGTAGTCAAAAAAACCTACAAAATTAGTTTAATTAATTTTCTAATAAAATAGCTAACAAAAAGTATGAAACAGAAAAAAGAGTGTTTTCACACTCTTTCTCTTCACACAAATCATCTTAATTTAGGGGCTTACTCTATAATTAAAATTTATTTTTATAAAAACTTTCATCTTGGGGAAAATGAAAGAACTTAATCATTAACACACTGTAAAGATAACAATTATTTTTAATTAAACAAGTGAAAAATGCATTTTATCAATTATTTATACTTTTAAACTATTAAAAAATACACAAAAAACATAAAATGTAATATTTATCCTACATTCCTAATATATAAAGTAATTTATAATAAAAAGTATAAAACAGAAAAAAAGAGTGCTTTCACACTCTTTCTCTTCACACAAATCATCTTAATTTAGGGGCTTACTCTAAAATTAAAACTCACTTTTATAAAAACTTTCATCTTGGGGGGAATGAAAGAACTAAATCATTATTACAGTGTAAAGATAGTAATTATTTTTAATCCACCAAACAAAAAATGTTTTTTATCTATGAAAAAAGTAAATAATCATTATTTTTAACATTTATTCTTACAAAATTCCTACAAAACATAATTAAACTATATTTTATAATCAAATTGTTAAACCTTTTTTATGTACATTAGTCAAATAGCAGCCGATCAAACAATTAAGGCATAAAACCAAATTTTACCTTTGAATACTCAAGAAGAACAAGATCTACTTATTGCCTTACAATCAAAAGATGATATTAATGCTGCTTTTGGTAAACTTATTGCTATATACCAACAAAGACTTTATTGGCATATCAGAAATATGGTAAAAAATCATGATGATACAGATGATATAATACAAAATGTATTTATCAAAGTATACAAAAACATAAAAAAATTTAAGGGAGATAGTAAATTGTACTCTTGGTTATATCGTATTGCCACAAATGAATCGATTACTTTTCTTAACCAAAAAGCTAGAAAGTATAAAATTAGTAATGAAGAATTAAGTATACAATTAATCCAAAACCTCACAGCAGATGCATATTATGAAGGAGATGAAATACAATTAAAATTGCAAAAAGCTATTGCCACTTTGCCACAAAAACAACAACAAGTCTTTAATATGAAATATTTTCAGGAATTAAAATACAGAGAGATGTCAGAAATTCTAGGGACCAGTGAAGGGGCATTAAAAGCTTCGTACCACATAGCATCAAAAAAAATTGAAGAATTTTTAAAAGAAAATTAAACCTTTTTATATATAAAAAGTCTTACTACCAGTGAAAAAAGATAAATCACATAAAGGCAATGACGGTTTTAAAGTACCAGAAAATTATTTTGTGAATTTTGAAAGCAAACTTTCTCAAAAAATAAATTCTGATATAAAAAGAGATAATCATCTGAGTTCTAAAATAGATTCGGGTTTCAAAATCCCTGAAAACTATTTTACTTCTCTGGAAAATGCTTTATTACAAAAAATTAACAAAAATAAACCCAAAGGGAAACTTATCTCATTACAAATTAGAAAAAATGTTTTATACCTTTCTGGTATTGCTGCAATGATTGCTATTATCATATCTATATCTGTAAATAAAAAATCAAAACTAAACTTTAACACTATTGAAATTGCAGATATTCATATCTACTTAAATGAAGAAGATATTGAACTAAGTACTAATGAAATAGCAGCACTATTGGATAGTGATATTATCTATTCAGAAACATTTGAAAAGGAACTGATAGATGATGAAACTTTATTAGAATATTTATCAGAAGAAGATATAGATGACGAAATTATATTTACAGAATAAAACAAACACATGAAAAAGATAATATTATTTACTTGCTTTGCCTGTTTTACTATAGGGATTTTTGGTCAACATGGATCAAAAGAAAAAATAAAAACATTTAAAATTGCATACATAACTGAAAAATTAGATTTAACAAGTAAAGAAGCGCAGCAATTCTGGCCTGTGTACAATACTCATCAAGAAACAGTTGAAAAATTAAGACGCCAAGAACGTAAATTAATTAAAAGTATAAAAGAAGCCAACGATAAACAAGCAGAAGCCATTTTAAGCAGTTTTCTTGAGATCGAAGAACAGAAATCACAGTCCAAAAAAAAGCTAATCACAGATTTAAAAAAGGTATTATCTTATAAAAAAATCTTAAAACTCATAAAAGCAGAAGCAGATTTTCACAAACGTATGCTAGCAAGAATTAGGGAGCAAAGAAGAAGACACTGATATCAATATAATAGAGATTACCTCTAGAATAGTTTATAAACTCACAAAATATCTGTTGAACAGAGTTGAAATGTTGTTTTC
>CAKMZM010000049.1:0-3235 GCA_929200365.1 uncultured Flavobacteriaceae bacterium
TTACTTTTTCTTTGAGCATGGCTTTATAGTATGCAGCTCGGCTTAAAGGTTCATACTCATCTGTTTCTCCTAATAAAACCAAATCCTCTTTTGTTGACTTTCTATAGCTAAATTGAGCGAGGTTTCCTGTTCTGGTACAAACGGCATGTACTTTGGTAACATATTCTGCGGTAGCCATCAATGCGGGCATAGGGCCAAAAGGATTTCCTTTAAAATCCATATCCAGTCCGGCAACGATAACGCGAATTCCTTTATTGGCCAAATCGTTACAGACAGTTACGATTTCATCATCAAAAAACTGAGCCTCATCGATCCCAACCACATCACAGGTGTCGGCAAGTATTCTGATATTGGCGGCTGCGGGAACAGGAGTAGAGCGAATTTCATTAGCATCATGAGACACTACCATTTCATCATTATACCTAACATCAATGGCAGGTTTAAAAATTTCAACATGTTGTTTGGCAAATTGTGCACGTTTTAATCTGCGAATCAATTCTTCGGTTTTACCCGAAAACATAGAACCACAGATTACTTCTATCCACCCAAATTGCTCTTTATGATTTACCGTATTTTCGAGAAACATTTTGTATTTTTCAGCATCAATTAAAGAAATCCCTTCTCCTTACGCTAAAGATGAGGTAAATTTATTAAAAAACAAAAAGCAGTATTGTAAACGAATAAGAAAGTTATGAAGAAGAAATTGGAAGCAGAGCTTATAAGTATTGCCCATAGAATATTACAACTTAAGGATAAGACTACTTTATCTCAGTTACAGGAAGAAGCTCGTGAGTTATATGAAAAGTTAACTATTCTTAATTTTTCTGAAACTCATTTTGCAGGGCCGCAACCTACTATTGGTCAAATTAAAATAGCTTTGGATACTAATGAGCCAGATAAACCTGACACATCGAATGAATCAGATGAATTAAAAAAAGTAAAGCAAAAGATCAAATCGATAATCGATCCTGAGCCAGTTCCTGATAAAAAAGAGGAAGCTGTTGCTAGGCAGCTTTCTATTCCTGTAAGAGATCAGGAACAAAAAAAAGATGATATCCCTAATGTAGAAGATAGACCCGAAATTGTTATTGAGGAAATTAATGCAAGAGTTACCGAAGACCTTTTTATCCCAGCGAATACCGAAGCAGTAGAAGAGGTTGTGCCTTTTTCAGAATCGATAGTATCTCAATCAACATATGAAAAGAATGATAAAGAGGATGTTACTCCAACTGTAGAGGATATATCAGATGCCAATGATCGACCTAGATCTCTTAATGATCAACTAAGAAAAGAAATTCATATTGGACTTAATGATCGATTGGCCTTTATAAAACACCTTTTCGGGGGGAGTGCTCCCGATTATAATCGTGTATTATCCCAATTGAATACATTAAGAGAAAAAAGTGAAGCAGAAAAATTTATTACAACCATGATAAAGCCTGATTATCAAAATTGGGAAGGTAAAGAAGAGTATGAGGAGCGTTTTATAGATATTGTTCTTAGTAAATTTGATTACTAGACACAGATTATGAAATGAGCATAAACAAATTTCATTATTGTATACTAATTGATATGATTATTAGTATATGTAATCTTAATTCTTATAGTTTACTACACTATTGATAAAAATAAGACCTTATGTCAAAACTATACCTCGTACCTACACCAATTGGTAATCTTGATGATATGACTTTTAGAGCGATAAAAGTTCTTAAGGCGGCAGATTTGATATTAGCCGAAGATACTCGAACCAGTGGAAAATTGTTGAAGCATTTTGAGATTACTACTCCTATGCAAAGTCACCATATGCATAATGAGCATAAAATGGTGGATCGTATTATTCAGAGATTAAGTGCAGGAGAAACTATTGCGTTAATAAGTGATGCTGGTACCCCCGCAATAAGTGACCCTGGGTTTTTACTTACTAGAGCATGTGTAGAACAAGGGATAGCGGTAGAATGTCTTCCTGGGGCAACAGCTTTTGTGCCTGCTTTGGTGAATAGTGGTTTACCTAATGATAAATTTATCTTTGAAGGGTTTCTACCTGTAAAAAAAGGAAGGCAAACCAGATTAAAATTTTTATCTGAAGAATCTAGAACGATGGTGTTTTATGAATCTCCTCACAAATTGATTAAAACATTAAGAGATTTTGCAACTTATTTTGGTGAGGATCGACAAGTTTCGGTATCACGAGAATTGAGTAAATTACACGAAGAGACTATACGAGAAACCACAGCAGAAGTTATAAAGCATTTTGAAAATAAACCCCCAAAAGGTGAAATTGTAATTATTGTAAAAGGTAAGAAATAGAATACTTCAATTTTTGGTTATAAAAATCGTTATATCTTTTTAAGGATAAAATTTTGATTGCATGAAAAACTATCCCTTGCTCTCTATACTAGGAATTAGTTTGCTTGTTTTTTTATTGTGGCAATTACCTTATTTTGGGTTCATACAATACCCGTTATTACTATTAGGTACTTGGTTTCATGAAATGGGGCATGGCTTAACTGCAATATTGCTGGGGGGTAAGTTTATTTATCTCGAAATATATGAAAACGGAGGAGGTGTGGCGTACTCTAATGTTTCGACCAGTTATTTGCCTTTTAATATTGCCAGAGGTATTACCGCAGCAGGAGGTTTATTGGGTCCAGCAATTTCGGGAGCTATACTCATAGCCTCAGCCAGAAACAAAATAAGCTCTAAAATTGCATTATGGTTACTAATTGTAATCATGGTATTATCATTATGCTTATGGATTCATGAATTGTTGGCATTAATTATTTTAAGTGTTTTTGTTGCAATTCTATTTTTTATCGCAATTCTTAGAGTAAGAAATCTTGAAGCTTTTACGCTCTTGTTTTTAGGAACTCAATGCGTATTAAGTTCATATCTACAAATAGGATATTTGTTTACAAAACAATTTGAACGAGATGGGGGAATACAATATTCTGATACACAAGTGATTGCAACTTGTTTGTTTGGTACCTATTGGATGTGGGCAGTATTAATTCTATTAATCACTATGTATCTGCTGTATAAAAGTTATCGATATTATCTAAAAAAATAATCACTTCTTAATATTAATATACATTTACCCCAGAATTCTGGTAACGGATTGGTTATTTGCACCCCTGCATAACAGAGTTCTGGTAACGGATTGGTTATTTGCACCCTTGTATAACAGAGTTCTGGTAACGGATTGGTTATTTGCACCCTTGTATAACAGAGTTCT